>NZ_JAMYND010000004.1:0-275073 GCF_040318885.1 Mesorhizobium sp. M0998 | reverse complement strand
AGTTCCCATCAGCCATCGCATCAAGAAATGCGCCTGGAACGACGACTATCTCATCAATGCCATCACTCATATGCGATAGCCCTGCCCACGAGGGGGGAGATCGGCCGTCATCTTGGCTTTCGCCAATCTCCAATGTTGCAGGAAGAGCGCAGCGCCGAGGCTGCCAATCTCCCCCTTCGTGGGGGAGATGGCCGGCAGGCCAGAGGGGGCGCTGTCCCACCGGCGTCCTGCAAGGTTCCGTACCGCCGCAGCACTTGAGGCGTAGCGGCCAGCTAAACTCCCAGCTCAGGCCAGATCGATGTCGAGGATCGCCATCGAGAAATTATAGTCCCCATCGTCCTCGTCCTTGAAGACGATGCCGAGGAACTCGTCGCCGACATAGACCTCGGCCGAATCTTCCTTGCGCGGCCGCGCCTTCACTTCGAGTTTAGGGTTCTGGAAGGTGCGCTTGAAATAGGCGTCCAGCTTTCTGATTTCGTCCGGCTTCAACAGTCTTCTCCGATCGTCGGCTTCTTCGTTTGAGCGCGCTTCTGGCACGTCGACAATGGCCATGTAAAGGCAAGCCGGCGAGAGAACACGGGCAATCGCCTCAGGTTTGCGCTGCGGCGCCGACATCGACAGTTGGTCCGACGCGACAAGCCCCTGCCCGAGCACTCAGATGTCGAAGCTGACGACGTGGTCCATCGTCTGCGATGGCAACAGCTGGTCCATCTGCCGCGAAGGCTGGTCGCAGCCGGTCTCGCCGACGACGCGGGCCGGCACGCCGGCAACCGTCTTGTTGTGCGGTACCGGCGACAGCACCACCGAGCCGGCCGCGATCTTCGAGCAATGGCCGATCTCGATGTTGCCGAGGATCTTGGCGCCGGCGCCGATCAGCACGCCGTAGCGGATCTTGGGATGGCGGTCGCCGCCGGCTTTGCCGGTGCCGCCCAGCGTCACGCCGTGCAGGATTGACACGTCGTCCTCGATCACCGCCGTCTGGCCGACGACGAGGCCGGTGGCGTGGTCGAGGAAGATGCCCTTGCCGATGCGGGCAGCCGGATTGATGTCGGTCTGGAACACCGAGGACGACCGGCTCTGCAAATACAGCGCGAAGTCCTGACGGCCCTGGTTCCACAGCCAATGCGCCAGCCGGTGCGTCTGGATGGCGTGAAAACCCTTGAAGTAGAGCACCGGCATGATGAAGCGGTCGCATGCCGGATCACGGTCGTAATAGGCCTGGATATCGACGCGCACCGTCGTCGACCAGTCCTTGTCGTCGGCCGCCATCGCCTTGAACGTCTGGCGGATGAGGTCGGAGCCGATGTCCTGGTGGGCGAGGCGCTCGGCCAGCCGGTGAATGACCGCTTCTTCCAGGTTTTCCTGATTGAGGATGGTCGAATAGAGGAACGCCGCCAGCAGCGGATCGCGGTTGACCGCTTCCATCGCTTCGTCGCGGATCGAACGCCAGATCGGATCTACCGGCTGCACCCTGGTGGGACGGGAAATCGTAACGCTGTTCATCTGATGTCTCCGGCCATCCAATGTCTCGGCCATCCAATGTCTCGGTTGGCGGCTTGCCTATTCTCCGGCCGCACCTATAAGCCAGATCATAGCACGGGTGAACTCAATTTTCCTTAGTGCTTGGTGAAATGGATTTGGTTGGCGGAATTTCAAGCAGCCATGGAAAACGCAACCTTGATGGACGAGACCCTGAAGCGCGAGCTTTCCGCGCTCTATGAGGCCGAAGATCGCCACTACCACGACCTTGGCCACATCGAGGCGATGCTGGCGCTGGCCAATGATTACAAGGCGTTGCTGCATGATCCTGAAGCAGTCGAGGCAGCGATCTGGTTTCACGACGCGATCTACGACAGCCGCGCCAACGACAATGAGGCGAGGAGTGCCGCACTTGCCGAGGAAAAGCTCGCCGGTCGCGCCGATGCACAACGCCTCGGCCACATCGCCGCGATGATCACTGCCACCGCCGGCCACGAATTGCCGCCCCTTGGCGACCAGCATTCGGTTCGCGACGCGGCGCTGTTCCTCGACATGGACCTGGCGATCCTGGGTGCTGCGCCCGAGGCGTTCGACGCTTATGAACAGGCGGTCCGCCGCGAATATAAGTGGGTCGATGAGCCGATGTGGCGGGCCGGCCGTGCCGCAGTGCTAGAGGGCTTCCTCGCGCGTCCGCATATCTTCCACAGCGAGGAATTCCGCCGGCGCTTCGAAACCCAGGCACGGCATAACATGGCGCGGTCGCTCAGGGCGCTGGGGCACAGCCCGCGCCGATCGTAGCCCGACGCGTCGGCCACTTGCGTCCGGAAGATCTGCCCGAAATCACGTAAACGCGCCTATGGTCGATGCCATGGCCCACAGCATAAACACCCCGGCGGCAAGCGACGCGCCGTTGACCACGATGCCAGCCAGGCCGAGCAAACGATTGTCGTTTGGACGACCCAGCGCCATCAGCCCGAAGACCGCGCCGGTAAGATGCGCCAATGGCCCGACCAGGAAAAATACCGCCATGAAGAAGCCTGTCACACTGTGCTGGATAAGCACGGACGCGTCGCTCGGCATTGCCATCAACGCGGTGATCGCCATCGCGCCTGCCACCAATGCAGCCAGCGCTAGAACAACGGACCATTCGCCGAACCTGCTTTTCGCAACGACGCCCAGCAAAGCGGCGTCGCTTCTTCCCCATTGTGCCATCGTACCCCCTGCCCCTCGTTCAGCGCGTGGCGGGTTTGAACCGATCCACGCGTCACGCTTAGTTACTCCCGTATCGTTGCAAAACCGCTAAGAACCCCAGCTTTAGGCCCAATGGCCGCTTTTGGGCAGCCATCCATCAAAACCGATGCTCGGCATAAAACTCCAGCACGCGCTGCTTGAAGGTCTTGTCGCCGACCGCCAGCATATGGTCGCGGCTTTCGATGTGAAAAGCCCTGGCGTTCGGCATCAGGGCGGCGAGTTCATCCGGCGAGCCGCCGATGTCGTCCTTGGTTCCCACCGCAATCAAGGTCGGCTGGGCAATGCGGGCAATGTCGGCCTCGCTCAGCAATTCGCGCGAGGTGGCGATGCAGGCGGCGAGCGCGCGGCGATCGCTGCGGGTCTGATCGGCGAAGGCGCGGAACGAGCGGCCGCGCGGATCGCTGGTGCCTGCCGGATCGTCGGCCAGAAGGGCGTCGGCTATCGGATCCCAATCGCCGACGCCGTCGATCATGCCGATGCCGAGACCGCCGAAGACCAGCGTCGCCACCTTGTCCGGATCGGACAGCGCCAGGAAGGCCGATATGCGCGCGCCCATCGAATAACCCATGACATGAGCGCGTTCGATGCCGAGATGGTTCAAAAGCGCTGCCGCGTCCGACGCCATTTTTGCCGGCGTGTAGTCAGCTTCGTCATAGCTCTTCGACGACGAGCCATGGCCGCGATTATCGAAGGCGATCGCACGATAGCCGGCGTCGTTCAGCGTCTTGAACCAGCCGGGTGACACCCAGTTGACGTAATGGCTCGAGGCAAAGCCGTGGATCATCAGCACCGGATCGCCCTGCCCCGATGCCGGCTGGCGGTCAAGGAAAGCAAGGTCGAAACCGTCATGTGAGAAGAACTGCATCGGCTGAAGATCCTGCCCGCTCAGTCGGAATCGACACTCGGCGCATCGCCCTTGTCGGGCGGCGGCATGGCCGGCCCCGGCGCCGTGCCGATGGCCGGATGGCGCAGCAGGTCGCCGTCCTTAATGCCCTTTTTGGCGGCCGTGCCCGCCTTGAGCTCGAGCACGAAGCGCACCGGTTCGTCCGGCGAGATGATCGCCTCCGACTGCGGCTCGCCTTGCTCGATCGCCCGGATCCGGCCGTCCTGTCCGACGAAGATCAGGTCGAGCGGCATCGGCGTGTTCTTCATCCAGAAACTCACATCCTGCGGCGCGCCGAACACGAACAGCATGCCGTGATTGTCGGCCATGTGCCGGCGGAACATCAGCCCGGCTTCGCGCTCGGCGGGCGTGTCGGCGATTTCCACGGAAAAAGAACGCTCGCCGGCCTTCGTCACCGCGACCAGCGGCGCCGGGTCGACGGGAAGGATCATCGCCTTGCCGTCGGCGGAACTCGGTTGCTGAAAATAGAAGAACGCACTTGCGGCGACGATGAGGAAAATCCCGGCGCAGAGCGCGCCCGCCGTCAGCCGGTTGCTGTGAGCCATATGAAATCCTCGGCCGGAACTAGTGCGAGACCGGCAAGGTACCCATATCGGGGTGAATTTCGGCAGCCATAAGGCCTTTGTCGCCGCGTCCGAAGCGGACCAGCACCACCTGGCCCGGCCGGAGTTCGGTGATGCCGTAGCGGCGCAGCGTCTCCATGTGGACGAAAATGTCCTCGGTGCCCTCGCCCCGGGTCAGAAAGCCGAACCCCTTGGTGCGGTTGAACCATTTGACCAGCGCCCGTTCGAGGCCGCTTTCCGGCGTCACCGCGACATGGGTGCGCTGCTCCTGCAGCTCCGCCGGATGCACCGCCGTGGTGACATCCATCGAGAGCACGCGGAAGGCCTGCAGCCCGCGCTCGCCCTGCTTGACCAGGCAGACGACACGGGCGCCTTCCAGGGCGGTCTGAAAACCGTCCTTTCGAAGGCATGTCACATGGAGGAGGATGTCGCCCGAAGTACCATCATCGGGAAGGATGAAACCGTAGCCCTTGGCCACGTCGAACCATTTGATGGCGCCGGCGATTTCGACGAGATCGGCCGTATCGGCGCTCTCATCCCGCTTCAACGCATCGTTACCGGCCCCGTCCCGCCCCATGAAAGAGGCCTTTTCCCCCATAAGAACGCCCCCTTTTTTCAACAAACACCGCAACTGATTCTTGGTATCAGATTAACACCGCGGCTTCCGGTGTGTGCAAGACCTGACGTGCCTTTTTTCACGGTTCCGTACAGGAATAGCGGATTTGCCGTTTGCCGGCGCCGGCAAGCGTGGCCAATTGCCCTTTGGCCGGGCCGCCCCTATGTTGCGCCGCAACGCAACATAAGGAGGAAATCATGCGCTATCTGCACACCATGGTCCGCGTCGCCGACATCGATGCTTCGCTCGATTTCTACTGCAACAAGCTTGGCCTCAAGGAGGTGCGCCGCCATGAAAACGAGCAAGGCCGCTACACGCTGATCTTCCTCGCCGCCCCCGAAGACGAGCAGAGCGGCATCAGCGAGAAAGCGCCGCTGGTCGAGCTGACCTACAATTGGGACCCGGAAGACTACAAGGGCGGCCGCAATTTCGGCCATCTCGCCTATGAGGTCGACGATATCTACGCCACCTGTCAGCGGCTGATGGACAATGGCGTTACCATCAACCGGCCGCCGCGCGACGGCAACATGGCGTTCGTCAAATCGCCGGACGGCATCTCGATCGAGCTGTTGCAGAAAGGTCCGGCCAAGCCGAAGGCCGAGCCGTGGGCGTCGATGCCGAACACCGGCAGCTGGTAACCGATCACGCCATCTTGAACGGACGCAGGCGGGCCCTGGTTCGGTTTTCGCGTCCGCATTCCCAAGGAGAATTCATTCATGCCGGCCAGCCATGTCGACGTCGCCACCGAACATGCCAGCCGCTATCTGCAGCAGCTGTGCAAACATTGGGCGCACAAGTTTCCCGTCGAATTCGACCCGAACCACGGCACCATCGATCTGACGCTCGGCCGCACGGTTCTCGATGCCGACCCGGCTGCGCTGCACATTGCAGTGACGACCGATGAAGCCGGCTCGCTCGAGCGCCTGGAAACGGTCGTCGCCGAGCACATCAAGCGCTTCGCCTTCCGTGAAGAGCTGGCATTCGACTGGAAACGCGCTCCGACCGCGTAGACGACCTGTCAACCGCCGGCCTTCGCCATGTCCAGCAGCATCAGCACGGTGCGCCAATTGCGCGCCGTGCCCGGCACCTTCAGAACGCGCGGAATTTGATTGGCAAACACGGATTTGCCGAGCCCGTCAGGCGCATGCAGGTAGAGCACGTCGCCCTTGATCTCGAAGCGTTCTGGCCCGGTGCATTTTTCCGCCAGCCGGGCGACCTCCTCGGCGGTCGGCCGGCGCTCCAGCGCATAGGCATGCAGCTTGGTCGGCTCGCCGGCCACTTCCGGATAGGGATTGTCGGCCGCCAGCCGCTCGAGCCAGCCGATATCGCGCACCATGATGCGTGAATGGAACCCCCATTTCTTCTCGAATTCCGCTTCCAACCGCTTGGTCAGCGTCGCCGTATCGCCATCTGGCGACCGGAACACGGCGTTGCCGCTCTGCACATAGGTGGCGACATCGGAGAAGCCGAGCTGCTCCAAAAATGACCTGAGTTCCGCCATCTTGACGATGCGGTTGCCGCCGACATTGATGCCGGAAAACAGCGCGATAAAAACCTTCGCCGGAGCGTTCGGAAGATCGTTGCTGCTCATATGATGAACCCGGCGAGCGTCTCGTTGTCTGTGATGTCCTGGTAATGGACGCTCTCGGCGTCGAAATTCGCCTTGAGCAGGTCGAAATTGCGGCGGTCCTTGGTTTCGATGCCGATCAGCACCGAACCGAAATTGCGCGCCGATTTCTTCAGATATTCGAAGCGGGCGATGTCGTCGTCGGGACCCAGCAATTCGAGGAAATCGCGCAGCGCGCCGGGCCGTTGCGGAAAGCGGATGATGAAGTATTTCTTCAAGCCCTCGAAGCGCAGCGCCCGTTCCTTCACATCCGGCAGCCGCTCGAAATCGAAATTGCCGCCCGACACCACGGCGACGATGGTCTTGCCCCTGATTTCCTTCCTGGAAAAATCCTTGAGCGCATCGATCGCCAGCGCGCCGGCCGGCTCGAGCACGACGCCTTCGACATTGAGCATTTCGATCATGGTTGCGCAGAGCCGGTTTTCCGGGATCAGCCGCACGGTGTCGGCGGCAAACTCCTTCAGGTGGCGCAACGGCTCGCGGCCGATCTCGGCCACTGCTGCGCCGTCGACGAAATTGTCGACCTTGGCGAGCTTGATCCGCTTTCCGGCGGCGAGGCTCTCGCTCAAACTCGGGGCGCCGGCCGGCTCGCAAAAGACGAAGCGCGTTTCGCGGTGCTGGTCGGCGAAATAATGGGTGACGCCGGCGGCCAGGCCGCCGCCGCCGACCGGCAGCATGACGATATCAGCCATGCGCGCGCCGGGCATCTGGCCTGATATCTCATAGGCGACGGTCGCCTGCCCTTCGATGATGTCCTTGTGGTCGAACGGCGGCACCATGTGGGCGCCGGCAGTTTCGGTGAATTCAAGTGCCGCGCGGTAGCAGTCGTCGAAGAAATCGCCGACCAGCCTGATCTCGACGAACGCGCCGCCGAACAGCCGCGTCTTGTCGATCTTCTGCTGCGGCGTCGTCACCGGCATGAAGACGACGCCCTTCTTGCCGAAATGGCGGCAGACGAAGGCAAAGCCCTGCGCATGATTGCCGGCCGAGGCGCAGACAAACAGCTCGGCAGCGTTGCCGGCGGCGAGCGTCTTGCGGAAGAAGTTGAAGGCGCCCCGGATCTTGTAGGAGCGCACCGGCGTCAGGTCCTCGCGCTTCAGCAGCACCCGCGCGCCGGTCTTCTTCGACAGATAGTCGTTTTCCTGCAGCGGCGTCTCCGGAAAGATCTCGCGGATCGCGGCAGCGGCGGCAGCGACGCGAGAAGAGAAACTGGTCATGGCTGGAGCACCCCACAGGCTAGGCGAATTCGGTCCCGCTATTGCATATCCGGCCTCGCGAAGCCATTGTCCGGCCACCCGAAAGGGTGTTCCCAAAACCTCGTTGGCCGTTAGGAGCGTGTGTTCATGCCTGTCGCATCGGTGGCCCGGAAAACCGTGTCGCTGCCGAAGTTCGGCGAGCCGACGGCGATGCCGCTGGTTACGCGCGCCACCTACGAGGCCCGTATAGCGGCACTGGTCGCGCGCGGCGGGTTCGATGCCTTCGTCGTCTATGGCGACCGCGAACATGCGGCCAATGTCGCCTACCTCTGCGGCTACGATCCTCGCTTCGAGGAGACGCTGCTGGTCATCGTTCCCGGTAAGCCGCCGAAACTGCTGGTCGGCAATGAGGGCTGGGGCTATGCCGAGATCTGCGACGGGCCTTACGAGCGCGTGCTCTACCAGACGTTCTCGCTGCCGGCGCAGCCGCGCGACCGTTCGCAAGCGCTGGCCGACATCCTCGTCGGTTGCGGCCTGAAAGCCGGCCAGCGCATCGG
Organism: Mesorhizobium sp. M0998; assembly: GCF_040318885.1. Classification (NCBI taxonomy): domain Bacteria; kingdom Pseudomonadati; phylum Pseudomonadota; class Alphaproteobacteria; order Hyphomicrobiales; family Phyllobacteriaceae; genus Mesorhizobium; species Mesorhizobium sp. M0998. The sequence goes on along the minus strand of NZ_JAMYND010000004.1, from coordinate 266,880 downwards.
CGCCATCGGCTGGAAGCCGTTCGGCCCCGGCGATGCGGGTTTTGGCGAAACGACGCTCGACCTGCCGTCCTTCATCGCCGACATGTTGCGCAGCCTTGCCGGCGATAGGGGCGTGATCGTCAACGCGGCGAACCTTTTGATGAATCCTGCCGACGGCCTGCGCGCCATCAACGAGGCCGACCAGCTGGCCGCGTTCGAATTCGCCGCGACCTATTCCTCGCAAGGCCTGCGCAATGTCCTGCAAGGCATCGAACCCGGCATGACCGAATTGCAGGCGGCGCGGCTGATGGGCATCAACGGCCTCCCGCAATGCTGCCACCCGATGCTGTCGGCCGGCAGGCGGGCGGCCTATGGCCTGCCAAGCCCGCGTCTTGACGTCATCAAGCGCGGCGACCCGATCACCATGGCCTATGGCATCCAGGGCTCGCTCAATGCCCGCGCCGGTTTTCTGGTCGAGGACGCGGCCGAGCTTCCGAGAGGCATCCAGGACTATGTCGAGAAGCTGGTCGCGCCCTATTTCTGCGCCGTCGTCGACTGGTACGAGACGGTCGGCATCGGCGTTCTCGGCGGCGCGTTGTGGCAAGCTGTGCATGAGCGCATCGGCGATCGGTTCTTCGGCGTAGCGCTCAACCCCGGCCATCTCATCCATATCGACGAATGGATGCATTCGCCGGTATTTTCCGGCTCCGACATCAGATTGAAATCGGGCATGGCCTTGCAGGTCGACATCATCCCGGCGACCGGCACCGATTATTTCACCACAAACATCGAGGACGGCATCGCGCTGGCCGACGAGGCGCTGCGCGAAGAGATCGCGGCGCGCCATCCCGAAGCCTGGCGCCGCATCGAGGCGCGCCGCGCCTTCATGACCGACGTGCTCGGCATAAGGCTGAAGCCGGAAGTGCTGCCCTTTTCCAACATTCCGGCGTTCCTGCCGCCGTTCTGGCTTTCGCGCAACAGTGCGATGGCAGTCGCGGGGCGCTGAGCGCATTTCGGGCGCCTGCGACTTACTTCTGCCGCACTTCGCCTGTCCGGGAGGTGCGGCGGAGGTGGATGGGCCTTTGGTCAGGCCGGAGTGGAATTGCTTAAGTGCCCTTGAAGACGATTTGCATCATTGTCCTTGCCGCGCTGCTCGCCGGCTGCGGCGGCCGCCAAACCGAGGAACTGCTCGGCAGCGCCATGATGGCGGTGCCGGTGACGGAAATCGCCGGCAATCACTCGATCTTCATCGCCACGACGCGCAAGCGCTCCGACGATCCCAACAAGGTCTTCGACGGCGAGCGTTCGGCGACGCTGAACTATGCCCGCGTCAACGTCACCGTCCCCGGCATCCACAAGACAGGCCAGATCGAGCGGCGCTCACGCGGCAAGTCGGACGATCCGGCCAAATACTTCATGGCTTCCGAGGTCGTCGGCTACGACACCCAGCCGAAATTCTCCAGCGCCCTCAGCGCCGACATCGCGGCGCGCGGCGGCCGTGTCATGGTCTTCGTCCACGGCTACAACACCGGCTTCGACGACGCCGTCTACCGCGTCACACAGATCACCCATGATTCCGGCTATCCGGGCACGCCGGTGCTGTTTTCCTGGGCGTCGGGCGCCAAGACCACCGACTACGTCTACGACAAAGAAAGCGCCAGCGTTGCCCGCGACCAGCTGGAAGTGACGCTGAGAATGCTGGCGCAGACCGGCGCGCGGCGCATCGACATCGTCGCCCATTCGCTGGGGACCTGGGTTACCATGGAGGCGTTGCGCCAGCTCGCCATCACCGGCGACCGTGATCTGGGCGGCAAGCTCGGCGACGTCGTGCTGGCCTCGCCCGACATCGACGTCGACGTGTTCAAGAGCCAGATGCGCCGCTACGGCAAGCCGGACAAGCCGTTCATCCTGCTGCTCTCCGACGACGACCGGGCGCTGCGGCTCTCCGGCCTGATCGCCGGTGCGCGGCCGCGCGTCGGCGACTACAAGAACGCCGCCGACCTCGCCAGCTATGGCGTGTCGGTCGTCGATCTCTCCAGCGTCAAGGGAACCGACCGCTTCAACCACACCAAATTCGCCGATAATCCGGAATTGGTGCAGTTGATCGGCCAGAAGCTGCGCGAGGATGACGGGTTTGCCAGCGACCGCGAGGTGACAGACCGCATCGCCTCGGTCGGACAATAGCTGCATTGCGCGGCAGCGACCGTTGACCATTGCCGCACCATCGGAACAGTTTGAACTGGACCGCGCCGGCCTCTGCCTCTATCGAATAGGCCAAGACGTCTCCGGCTCGACGTCGCCTTTGCGGGAGCCCGCGTGATCGTGCCTTCGAAGATCTTTCTCGTCGTTGCGTTCGCGCTCGCGGTTACCGGCTGCGCCGGCCAGAACACGCACGATCTGCTCAACAAGACGACGATCATCGTGCCTGCTTCGGACATTGCGGCGACGCACAAGATCTTCGTCGCCACAACCCGGCAAAAGGCAATGAAAGAGCCCCGGCAGGTGTTCGACGGCGACCGTTCGCCGACCACCAGCTTTGCCAGCGTCGAGGTGACGGTGCCCAAAATCCACCAGCTCGGCGCCATCGAGCGGGTCAAGGGCTCGGCCAACAGCAATCCGGCGAAGGATTTCACGGCGACCGGCGTCACCTTCTACGAAGGCGCGCCGCAATTCGCCAAGGCGGTCGGCGCCGACATCGCCATGCGCGGCGACCGCGCGCTGGTTTTCGTGCACGGCTTCAACAACGGCTTCGATGACGGTATCTACCGGCTGACGCAGATCGCGCACGACACGAAATACCCAGGCACGCCGGTGCTGTTTTCGTGGGCGTCGAGCGGCAAGACGACCGGCTACATCTACGACAAGGAAAGCGCCAATGCGGCGCGCGACGATCTCGAAGCGACGCTGCGCATGCTCGCCAAGAGCCGCGCCAAGAGCATCGACATCATTGCCCATTCGATGGGGACCTGGGTGACCATGGAAGCGTTGCGCCAGCTTGCCATCACCGGCGACCGCGACCTCGGCGGCAAGCTCGGCTACGTCATCCTGGCCTCACCCGATATCGACGTCGACGTGTTCAAGAAGCAGATGATCCGCTACGGCAAGCCCGACAAGCCGTTCGCCGTGCTGCTTTCGGGCGACGACCGGGCGCTCAGGCTGTCGACCCTGATCTCCGGCGACAAGCCACGCGTCGGCGACTATGGCGACGCGGCCGACCTCGCCAGCTATGGCGTCTCGGTGGTCGACCTGACCAAGACCAAGGGCGGCGACCGGCTGAACCACGCCAAATTCGCCGACAACCCGTTCCTGGTGCAGCTGCTCGGCGACCGCCTGCGCGCCCCGGCCGGCCTCGCCTCCGAAGAGACCGCGCCGGCCCAGCTCGACAATCTCGGCCAGGGCCTCGGCAAGGCCGTCGGCTCGGTCGCCGAAATCGTCATCACCACGCCGTTCAAAGTGCTGACCATCGCCACCGGCGGGTGAGCCGACCTCTGCTGCCAAACGCGCCGGTGATTGGCAGCTGTCAACAAAAACGCTCTGCAGCGATCCTTCGCGCCCCCCTCTGTCCTGCCGGACAGAGGGGGCGCTGTCCGGGCGCTGTCCCTCCAGGGTTCAATGATTCTTCAAACGAACAAATCAACCTTCTGAAAAGTTGTCACGTCGATCAGGCCGACGTCGGAAATTCTGAGCTCGGGGATGACGACCAGCGCCAGCAGCGAGTGCTGCATGTAGGCGTTGTTGAGCGAGCAGCCCATCTGCCGCATGGCGTCGCTGAGTTTGTCGGCCTTGGCGGCGACGATTTCGGCGCGCTCGTCCGACATCAGCCCGGCGATCCGCATTTCGACCAGCGCCAGCTCCTTGCCGTTGGAAAACAGCACGACGCCGCCGCCGACCTCGCCCAGCCGGTTCACGGCCAGAGCCATATCCTGCTTGTTGGTGCCGACGACGATGATGTGGTGGGCATCGTGGGCCACGCTCGACGCCATGGCGCAGTCGCCGATATAGCCGAAGCCGGAGACGAAGGCGTTGGTGACGCCGCCGGTGCCCTTGTGGCGTTCGACCAGCGCGATCTGGCAGACATCGTTGCGGCGGTCCATGGCGACCAGCCCGTCCTCGACGGCAAGATCGGCCTCCAGCGCCCGCGTCGGCGCCTGGTTTTCGATGACGCCGATGACCCGCACCCGCACCTCGTTGGCGCCCAGGGGTGCGGCGATATCGAAATCGCCGGGCTTGAGCTTCCTGCCGAGCTTGACGGTGTTCTTCGCCGTCTTCGGATAGTCGTAGGCTGGAATGTCGATTTCGAGCTTGCCGCCCTTGGCCAGCCTGACGCCGCGGCCATAGACCTCGTCGATGGTCATTTCGGCGAGGTCGGAGACGATCAGCAGATCGGCGAGCCGTCCCGGCGCGATCGAGCCGATCTCGCGCTCCAGCCGGAAATGCTGGGCGGTGTTGAGCGTCGCCATCTGGATCGCCGTCACCGGCTTCAAGCCCTGGCTGATGGCGTGGCGCACGACCCGGTCCATATGGCCTTCGTGCACCAGCGTGCCGGAATGGCTGTCGTCGGTGCACAGGATGAAGTTGCGCGGGTCGAGCCCGCTCTCCGTCACCGCCTTGATCTGCGAGGCCACGTCATACCAGGCCGAGCCCAGCCGCAGCATCGCCTTCATGCCCTGGCGGACGCGGGCGATGGCGTCCTCGGCGCGCGTGCCTTCATGATCGTCCTCGGGGCCGCCGGCGACATAGCCGTGGAACGGCAGGCCGAGATCGCGCGAGGCATAATGCCCGCCGACGGTCTTGCCGGCCCTCACCGTCGCGGCGATCTCGCCCGACATCACCGGATCGTTGGCGGCGACGCCCGGAAAATTCATCACCTCGCCGAGCCCGATGATGTTCTCCCAGCTCATCGCTTCGGCAACGTCGGCGACGGTCAGCTCGGCGCCGGCATGCTCCAGCCCCGGTGCCGAAGGCACGCAGGACGGCATCTGCACGAGTACGTTGACCGGCATGGCGACGGCCTCGTCATGCATCAGCCGCACGCCCGGCAGGCCGAGCACGTTGGCGATCTCATGCGGATCGATGAACATCGAGGTGGTGCCGTGCGGGATCACCGCGCGGCAGAATTCCGTCACCGTCACCATGCCGCTCTCGACATGCATATGCGCGTCGCAAAGCCCCGGCACCAGATAGCGGCCGCCGGCATCGACCACCTTGGTGCCCTGGCCGATGGCATGGCCGGCGTTCGGCCCGCAATAGGCAAAGCGGCCGCCGGCAATGGCGATGTCGGTGCCGGCGATGATCTCGCCCGAATGGACGTTGACCCAGCGCCCGTTGCGGATGACGAGATCGGCGGGCTTGCGGCCCATGGCGACATCGACCAGATGCGTCGCCATCTCGGCCCAGGGTTTTGGTTTCGTCGCATTGGCGGTCTTCGGCATCAACAGGCTCCTCTTTGCCCGACTGTGCCAAGCCGCGAGGATTTTGACCAGCGGGGAAGTAAGCGCGGACGGCGAAGTTGCGGATCTCCCCCCTCGAGGCCCCTCGAGGGGGAGATGTCGCCGAAGGCGACAGAGGGGTCGCCTATCCACGCGCGACGACCCCCTCTGGCCTCCCGGCCATCTCCCCTCAAGGAGGGAGATCGATGCGCCATGGCCTTCGCCAATCGCCAAGGGCATTTTTTGCCGGCCGCAGCAACTTTGTTCTTGCTTTGTGCCGGCAGCTATGCTACTAAATTTGGGTATGGTGCCAATTGGCTCCAACGACCCGCCTCCCGAGGCGGGTTTTTGTTATTGCGCCATTCATGGCAAATGGCCCAGGCGGAATACGATTCCGTTGCGGCCAATCAGCTTTCGTCTCGTTAGAGGATCCTTCTGAATCGACGGTCGCGGAGTTTGACGCACTCCATCGTTCGAGCCTTCGGCCGGTTCACTCAATTCGATCCCGAACTGTCACTTCTTGCTTGGATCGTCTGCCGGGTTGACGTAGGTGATCTTGAATGGCCCCTCGCCATGAACCTGGATGATCGTATCGCTTGTCGTCCAGGCAAAGTGATTCATTCCGGCCGGCGCGACGCCGAAGCCGCCAGCAGTCAGTTCGACACCTTTCGCCTCGTCGAGCTTATCGCCCATTCCAATATGGAAGTTGCCGGAAAGCACCGTTACGTATTCCGTGGTGGGATGATTATGTGCGGCAATTTTGTAGCCGGCGGGTGTCTTCAACCGCAGCACATAGGCGCCCTCCTTTGAGGGGTCTCCAGCGACAACAGCCATTTCCGCGCCAGCGGGAATGACAGCTGGAGCAGGACCCCATTTGATGTCTTTGGCGTTCATCGGCATCTCATCGGCAAACAGAGACGCCGTCCCAACAACCAGCAGTGCCAGGGCAGAGGCAAGCTTGAGCATGACAATCTCCCAATGTCTGTAGAGGACGGCGTCGAGTATCGGCGCGCCGATCCACTTGCCAATTGGAGTCTATCAGGGCAGAGCGCCCGAACGCATCCTGCGAACGGGGGACGCGCATTCGCGGTAGCCGCGGAAGCTGCCGCTAAAAACATTTCCAGGTGAAACGATTTTGTTTGTATCACTGTAGGTGATCGGCCTCGCTAGCTTCCAGTGCCAGATTTGTCGACGGCAGAAGACGGCTTGACGGCCCCTGCCCGGCATCTGAACAGGACTGGCCTCCGGACGTGGCGGAATTGGTAGACGCAAGGGACTTAAAATCCCGTTCTAGTCCGTTGCACCCTCGCAACTAACCCCTCAACGCTTGTAATTCCCCGGTTTGCGCCGGGGTTTTTCATTTCATTTTAATCTCTCCACTCGTGCAACGGATTTTGTGGGAAACACGCCGTTGTGGGAATCGTGTGACAAAAGGAGAACAGACGTTCATGGCCAAACCAATCCACATCAATCTGCAGGCCGGCACCGACGACGAGTTAGACAACTACGCCAAGGGTGGCTCCAGAAGAGGAAATCGAATTAAATCAGCACAATCTTAGAGGTGCGTGAGGCGGTTTCTCAAACACCAGCACATGACTGCCAAGAGGCGATGTGTGAGTGCTCTTAACCTGGAACCCCTCGTCAGAAAGCGTTTCGATGAATTCGCCATCCGTTCCAGGCGGAACGCGGGCAACGACGTTCGAGGTGCGCCTCACAATATTGGAAAGCACCCTTCGCGCCTTGCCTGGGCCGATGTTGCGCTGCATGTGCTGATAGACGGCCAGCAGCAGGACGATATCGTATTTCGGTAGAAGGATATTGCCGAGGCGCCGGCTGCCGAGGTTTAGGCGATCGAACCTGGCATGTACCGGGGAGCCACTCAACAACATCTTTGCGGTCTCGATGTGCGGCTTGGCAATGTCGATCCCGTGGATCGAACTGGGTTTCAGCTTGGAGATCTCATAGGCGACAACACCCATATTGCAGCCAACATCGAGAATGGATTTCCCAGCATAGTCGATCTCCAATGAGAATATCCCGTCCAGTCTATCCTCCCATGTTCCTGCAAAACCTCTTTTGAACCTTGACCACCACAAATCATATACTCCTAAATTAGAGATCGCCGAAATATAGCGCTCGTTACCTTCTACTATTCATAAGTCGTGGCCAAGAAAAGCCTGCCCCCCACAAAAACACAGAAAAACATCATGGACACCACGTTCAAGGGCGCTGCGAGGCGCCTTGCTGATCTCAACTTGCGGGAAACTAGGCGCTCGCATTGGAGTAGGAGAGGACGGTGTTTAGGACATCGCCTTCAAAGCTAGTCCAGCCAACCCCATTAACGCATCACGACCACGATCTCTCGGCAGTCGCCTGATGGCTCAGAACCGCAAGGGCATCCATCGTCCGATGCAGCACAGCGACCTCTGCGACATCGGCAAGTGGGAGGTCATAGAGGTGTGGCGCAGCATCCGCGAACACATCCCAGGACTGTCCGACACCGTGGTCTACACAACGCGGCATACGTGCTACTCGTGGCAGATCATCCGTGGCATCGACATCCGGCGCGTCCAAATCTGGATGGGCCACAAGTCGATCCAGACCACCCTGAACTACGCCCACCTCGCACCCAATCACTTGCTCGACAACCTGACCGCCCTCGAAGGTGGCGCGGCTCCGAGGCTCGTGGTAGTGAACGGCAAATCCTAAGCCGACCGTGTGGGAAACCATGTGGGAGACCGGTGGGATTTCCCCACAATGTGGGAAGTGGGCGTGGCGGAACTGGTATACGCAGCAGACTTAAAATCTGCCGGTGTTTCAAGCACTTACGGGTTCAAATCCCGTCGCCCACACCAAGCCTCGCAAGGGACTTAAAATCCCTCGATCTCTGATCGTACGGGTTCGATTCCCGTCGTCCGCACCAGCAACATCGGCGCCATTGCGGCCTAAGCAAGAGCGTGAACTCGCCGGATACAGGCTGCCACATGCCATTTCTCGACCAGGAGCCGGCGAGCCGATGCGGGATCTGCGATATGCGTATTCCGGCGTCCGCATGTTCGTTTGCCAGCTTCCAAAGCGCACTCAGGCAAGGGCGGCGGTATCGGTCACACGCATCATCGCCAGCAATTTCGATATGATCTTGTCACATCGGCTGCTATATGGTGGAAAAGGAGTCCGCCCATGCGAACCACCCAGCCGATAAGTATCACCCTCCCGCGCGACATGGCCGAGGCCGTCGCGCGCAAGGTCGAATCCGGCGCCTACGCCTCCGCCAGCGAAGTGCTGCGCGAGGGCGTGCGCGCGCTGCTCGACCGCGACGCCGCCGTTGAACGCTGGCTGCGCGAGGAAGTCGCCCAGAGCTACGACGAGTACAAGGCGAATCCGTCCAGCGCCATCCCTGCCGAGCAGGTCATGCTGCGTATCCGCGACCGCGCCGCCGCGCGACGCGACGATGCCACTAAGGAATGACGCGCACGGTTGTATTTTCCGCGCAAGCGGAGCGCCAGTTGGATGCGCTGTATCGCTACATAGAGGAATATTCCTCCACAGCCCGTGCGGAATCGTTCGTTGGCGGGATCGTGGCCTATTGCATGGCTCACCTCCCGATCGGGTTCAGCTTCAGGTGCTGGATCAAAATAATCGTCTTGGCGTCGATGATCCGACCATCGTTGATGCCAGCCAGTGCCTCGTCTAGCGGCATCTCCAAAACCTCGATGTCCTCGCCTTCGTCATGCGCGCCGCCGCCGTCGGAAATGCGGTCGGCGGGCGAATAGCGGGCGACGAAGAACCAGAGCCGCTCGGTCACGCTGCCGGGGCTCATATAGGGCGAAAACAGCCGCTGCACGTCCTTCAGGCGGTAGCCGAGTTCCTCCTCGGCCTCCTTGCGGATGCAGGTTTCGGGATCGTCTTCGTCGAGCAGGCCGGCGCAGGCCTCGATCAGCGGCTCCTTGTGGCCGGTGACGTAGGCCGGGTAGCGGAACTGCCGCACCAGAAGCACCGTCGAACGCTCCGGATCGAAAGGCAGGATCACCGCGCCGTCGCCGCGATCGTAGGTCTGGCGGGTGTGCGTTTCCCATTTGCCGTCGCGCCGGCGATAGTCGAAGACGGTCTTTTTCAAAACCGCCCACTCGTCGGAAAGGACTTCCTCGGAGCGGATGCGAATGCGATCTTCCATGGTGGACTCCCTGCTGCCGCGGCAAGGCGTAGCCGCGAACGGCGGTTCGTGCAATCGGGCCACCAATTGGTCCAGAGCACCGGTTCACCGTCTCGTGTCTGGCGCTGGCACAATCGGCTGCATAAATAGCGGCAACCCTTTCCGGAGTTTTTTATGACCTCATCGCTTTTCCAGCCGATCACCCTCGACGGCCTCACCTTCCCCAACCGCATCGCGGTCGCGCCGATGTGCCAGTATTCGGCTGAGGACGGCTCGGCCAGCGATTGGCACCTCTATCACTGGATGAACCTGGCGATGTCGGGCGCCGGCATGGTCACAGTCGAGATGACCGATGTCGAACGGCGCGGCCGCATCTCGCATGGCTGTCTCGGCCTTTATTCCGAGGACAACGAGGCGGCGGCGCGACGCACGCTGGATGCAGCCAAGCGTGTCGCCGCACCGGGCACGAAATTCGGCACGCAGCTTGCCCATGCCGGCCGCAAGGCGTCCAACCGGAAACCCTGGGAGGGCGGCGGCCCGCTGCATGCCGATCAGGATCCGTGGCCGATCGTGTCGGCCTCGGCGATCGCCTACGACACCGGCTGGCAGGTGCCGCGGGCGCTGGAGGATGACGAGATACTGCAAATCATCGAACGCTTCGCCGAAGCAGCCCGGCGGGCCGAGCGCGCCGGCTTCGACTTCATCGAGCTGCATGCCGCGCATGGCTATCTGATCTTCCAGTTCCTGTCGCCGCTCTCCAACCGGCGCACCGACCGCTGGGGCGGCTCGCTGGAAAACCGCATGCGTTTCGCCGTCGAGATCGCCAAGGCGGTGAAGAAGGCGGTGCCCAGGCTGATGCTGGGCGCGCGTCTGTCGATCAAGGAATGGGTCGATGGCGGCTTCGAGGTCGAGGATGCGATCGAAGTGGCAAAAGCGCTGAAGGAAGCCGGCGTCGCCTATCTCTGCTGCTCGAGCGGCGGCAATTCACCGTTGCAGAAGCTGCCCTCCGGGCCCGGCTACCAGGTGCATCTGGCCGAAGCGGTGCGCAAGGCCGTCGGCATCCCGACGCGGGCCGTCGGCCTGATCGACGATCCGAAACAGGCCGAGGCGATCGTCGCCGACGGCCGCGCCGACATGGTGGCGCTGGCGCGCGCCTTTCTTGCCGATCCGCGCTGGGGCTGGCGCGCCGCGGCCACCTTCGGTGAAAAAATCCACCCGGCGCCGCAGCTTGCCCGCTCGGTGACGACGATGCAGCACTGGATGAGGGCGGCGAACTGACGGCGGGTTCGTCTCGCTGGACGGGCCAGCACAGCTTCGCATTGATCCTCTGCCGGTGTAGAGTGGCCGGGGGCCGCGGCTGGGCGCGGCGGGTTGGGGGAGCAGAGACATGTCGTTCAGGGGGATTTCCATTTCGGCCGCCGCCGCGGTTGTGGCCGGGCTGTCGTTCGCCGCACCGACGCCGGCCGGGGCGCAATATTGCGAAGGCACAGTGCACGGCCTTTCCAGGCACTACAATCTGGCGACGGGAAGCGGCTTTCTCGCCGTTCGGGCCCGGCCGAACTCGTCGTCGCGCATGATCGGGCAATTGTTCAACGGCGACCAAACCGAGATCTTCGACCGCCGCGGAAGCTGGTACAAGGTCGATTTCGGCGGCCGCACCGGCTGGGCGAATGCACGCTGGCTGCGCAACGACTGCGGCTATTGAGCTATTTTCGCCTGAGCTAAAATAGCAGTTGCAACCAAATCGGCCGCTCCGCGTTGGCGGCGATGATGGACAGCAAGCCATTTGAAAAACCGGTCGTGGTCGAACTCGGCCATGTCGGCAAATATCGGCAGATCCGCAGCGCCCAGGAGGCGGCGGAGTGCCTGATGACGGTCTGGCCACTCAATCGCGGGCCGCGTCATCGTGATGCCCTCGACACTTGCCTAAAAGTGCTGGAAGGTTATCGTTCGACGGCGGATGCGCGCCGGGCACTGATCGAAGCCGCCAGGGAATCGGACGTGCTGGTCACAGACGACAGGCTGCCGGACGACAGACTGGCCGACGACAGGCTGCATTGAGGCAACGGGCTTTCAACCGGAGGGTTTCATGGCGAAACTGACCTACAAGATCGTCGAGCATGACGGAGGCTGGGCCTACAAGGTCGGCTCGACATTCTCCGAAACGTTCCCCACCCATCAGGACGCGTTGCGCGCCGCCGAGATCGCTTCGGCCGAACAGCAGGTCGCCGGCAACACCGACGGCATCCAGTACGAGGACGCGGACGGCAAATGGCACGACGAGCTCGCCGACGGCCGCGACCGGCCGCAGACCGAGGTTTCGGATTAGGGTGTGCCGATATCCAGGTGATGCCGGGCTGCTTTACAGGTCCGGTTTGGTAGCGCTACCGTCTCACATCGCGCGTGACCGGGGAGGAGCCTGGGCGCTGTCGCGGGCCAGGCAGGAAAGCGGTTTCCTTCGAAGTCGTTGCGGGAATCAATCGGGAGGAGATCGATGGCGTCTGTCGCGATCGGGGATGTCTACAAATCATTTGGGACCGTCGAGGTCCTGCACGGGGTCAGCGTCGATATAGACGACGGCGAGTTCGTCACGCTGGTCGGGCCTTCGGGTTGCGGAAAGTCTACCCTGCTCAGGATGATCGCCGGCCTGGAAAAGATCTCGCGCGGCCAGATCGCGATCGGCAAACGTGTCGTCAACAACGTTGCGCCAAAGGAGCGCGACGTCGCCATGGTCTTCCAGAACTATGCGCTCTACCCGCATATGACGGTCGCCGAGAACATGGCGTTCTCGCTGATGCTCAAGGGCGTTCCCAAGGCGGAGAGCGATGCCGGCGTGCGGCGCGCGGCCGAAATCCTGGGACTGGTGCCGCTGCTCGACCGCTATCCGCGCCAGCTTTCCGGCGGCCAGCGCCAGCGCGTTGCCATGGGCCGGGCGATCGTGCGCGATCCGCAGGTTTTCCTGTTCGACGAGCCGCTGTCCAATCTCGATGCCAAGCTCCGGGTGCAGATGCGCGCCGAGATCAAGGAACTGCACCAGCGCCTGAAGACGACGACGGTCTACGTCACCCACGACCAGATCGAGGCGATGACCATGGCCGACAAGATCGTCGTCATGCATGACGGCATCGTCGAGCAGATCGGGCCGCCGCTCGAGCTGTACGACCGGCCGAACAATCTGTTTGTCGCCAGCTTCATCGGCTCGCCCGCCATGAACATGCTCAGGGGCGAGATCGTAAGCGACGGCTCGCCGTCATTTCGCGGCGCCGGCGGGATTTCGGTCCCGTTGGCCTCCGCACTTTCCATCGGCAACGGTGAGCCGGTCGTGCTGGGGATACGGCCCGAGCATTTACGGCTGTCCGACAATCAGGGCATTCCGGTCACCGTCGTGGTGGTCGAGCCGACAGGGTCCGAAGTGCAGCTCATCGGCCGCACCGCCGGCGGCGATGAGATCGTCGCAAATTTCCGCGAACGCCATTCCTTCACGCCGGGCGAAACCATCCGGCTTACGGCCGAGCCTGGCCTCATCCACCTCTTTCACGGCGAAACCGGACAGCGGTTCGAAACGCCCATCGGGCAGTAGGACGGCAAGGACAATAAGCAGGAGGAAGCGAGCATGGAATTCACCAGACGTGACGTGATCCGCACCACCGCCGGCGTTGCGGCGGGAGCCTTGGGAAGCCGGCTCGTCGGCTCTCCCGCCTTTGCCCAGGAGGGGTTGAAATACAAGCCCGAGGACGGCGCCAAGCTCAGGCTGCTGCGCTGGTCGCCTTTCGTGCAGGGCGACGAGGATCAATGGCTGGCCAACACCAAGCGCTTTACCGAAGCGACCGGTGTCGAGGTCCGCGTCGACAAGGAAAGCTGGGAGGACATCCGTCCCAAGGCGGCGGTCGCCGCCAATGTCGGCTCCGGCCCGGACCTGATGTTCGTCTGGTTCGACGACCCGCACCAATATCCCGACAAGCTGCACGATGTGACGGAGCTGGGGGAATATCTCGGCTCGAAATATGGCGGCTGGCACGATGGACCGCACCAATATGCGACACGGCAAGGCAAGTTCCTCGGCCTGCCGCTGGCGACCATCGGCAATGCCATCGTCTATCGTGAAAGCTGGGTGAAAGAGGCTGGCTTCTCCGAATTTCCGAAGGACACGGCAGGCCTGCTCGAGCTTTGCAAGGCATTGCAGGCGAAGGGGCACCCGGCCGGCTTCACGCATGGCCACGGCGTCGGCGATGGCAACAACTACGCCCACTGGCTGCTGTGGAGCCATGGCGGCCAGATGGTCGACGAGAGCAGCAAGGTGACGATCAACAGCCCCGAGACGCTGAAGGCGATCGAATACGCGCAGCAACTCTACAAGACCTTCATTCCCGGTACCGAAAGCTGGCTCGACGTCAACAACAACCGCGCCTTCCTGGCCGGCGAATTGAGCGTCATCGCCAACGGCATTTCGGCCTACAACACCGCCAAGATCAACAAGGACAAGGATCCGAAACTGGCCGAGATGGCCAAGGACATCCGCACCACCAACCTGCCGATTGGCCCGGTCGGAAAATCCGTCGAGCTGTTCCAGGTGACCACGGCCGTGATCTTCGACTACACGCCCTACCCCAACGCCGCCAAGGCCTACCTGCAGTTCATGTTCGAGGATCCGCAAATGTCGCAGTGGATCACGTCGTCAGCAGGCTATTGCTGCCAGACGCTCAAAGCCTTCGACAACAACCCGGTGTGGACGGCCGATCCGAACAATGCCGCCTACTCCAAGGCCTCGGCGACGCTGCGGCCCAACGGCTATGCCGGCCCGCTTGGCTATGCCTCGGCAGCGACCATGGCCGACTATGTGCTGGTCGACATGTTCGCCAAGGCGGTGACAGGCCAGGCGACGCCGCAAGAAGCGATGGAAGAAGCCGAGAAGCGCGCAAACCGCTACTATCGCGTTTGAGCCGGGTTCAGCCGGGCAGCCATGCTGCCCGGCTTCGAATCGCGCATGGCCGCCCGGCCGTTCAATGAGACCTTAGAGGAGCCGACCCATGGCCGTGACCTCCACTGCCGCTCAGCCACGCCGGTCGGCGCTGTCGCGCATTCTGACGTTCGTGTCCGAAAGTCATAACGCGCTTGGCTTCGGCTTCATGCTGCCGGCGGCGGCGCTGCTGCTGGTCTTCCTGACCTATCCGCTCGGGCTCGGCGTCTGGCTCGGCTTCACCGATGCCCGCATCGGCCGCCCCGGCATCTTCATCGGTATCGAGAACTACGAATATCTGTGGGATGACGCCGTCTTCTGGCTCTCCGTCTTCAACACCTTGCTCTACACGATCAGCGCCTCGATCCTGAAGTTTGCGCTCGGCCTGTGGCTGGCGCTTATCCTCAACCAGAACCTGCCGTTCAAATCGTTCTTCCGCGCGATCGTCCTGCTGCCCTGGGTGGTGCCGACGGTGCTGTCGGCGATCGCCTTCTGGTGGATCTACGATTCGCAATTCTCGATCCTGTCCTGGGCGCTTATGGAAATGGGCCTGATCGACCATCGCATCAACTTCCTCGGCGATCCCGAGAATGCGCGGGCTTCGGTCATCGCCGCCAATGTCTGGCGCGGCATTCCTTTCGTGGCGATCACGCTGCTTGCCGGCCTGCAGACGATTCCGCAGTCGCTCTACGAGGCCGCCACGCTCGACGGTGCCAGCCGCTGGCAATTGTTCCGCTATGTGACGCTGCCGCTGCTGACGCCGATCATCGCCATCACCATGACGTTTTCGGTGCTGTTCACCTTCACCGACTTCCAGCTGATCTATGTGCTGACACGCGGCGGGCCGGTGAATGCCACGCACCTGATGGCGACGCTGTCGTTCCAGCGCGGCATTTCCGGGGGCCAGCTTGGCGAAGGCGCGGCGATCGCGGTCGCCATGATCCCGTTCCTGCTGGCGGCGATCCTGTTCAGCTATTTTGGCCTGCAACGCCGCAAATGGCAGCAGGGCAGCGGAGATTGACATGACTGCGATCGAAACGAGCAAACGCCCGGAACTCGACGAAGGCGGCATGGGCTACCTGCAGAGTTTGCCGCGCCGCGTGGTGACGGTCTACCTGCCGTTGCTGATCTTCGTCATCGTGCTGTTGTTTCCGTTCTACTGGATGACGATCACGGCGGTTAAGCCCAACCTCGAGATGACCGACTACGCCAATTTCAATCCGTTCTGGGTGGTGCATCCGACGCTCGAGCATATCCGCTACCTGCTCTTCGAGACATCCTATCCGGGCTGGCTGCTCAACACGATCATCATCTCGACCGCCGCTACGTTCCTGTCGCTGCTGGCTGCGGTGTTCGCTGCCTATGCGATCGAGCGCTTGCGGTTCTCCGGGGCGCGGCAGGTCGGCCTCGCGGTGTTCCTGGCCTATCTCGTGCCGCCCTCGATCCTGTTCATTCCGCTGTCGGTGATGGTGTTCAACCTTGGGCTTTACGACACGCCGTTCGCGCTCATCCTCACCTATCCGACCTTCCTGATCCCGTTCTGCACATGGCTGCTGATGGGCTATTTCCGCTCGATCCCGTTCGAGCTGGAAGAATGCGCGCTGATCGACGGGGCGAGCCGCTGGCAGATCCTCACCAAGATCGTGCTGCCGCTGTCGGTACCGGGGCTGATTTCCGCCGGCATCTTCGCATTCACGCTGTCATGGAACGAGTTCATCTACGCCTTGACCTTCATCCAGTCGTCCGAAAACAAGACTGTGCCGGTCGGCGTGCTCACCGAGCTGGTGCGCTCGGACGTCTATGAATGGGGGGCGCTGATGGCGGGAGCGCTGATCGGCTCGCTGCCGGTGGTGGTGCTCTATTCGTTCTTTGTCGAGCATTATGTTTCCTCGATGACCGGAGCCGTGAAGGAATAGCCGACGTGATTAAGTTCGGAGGTATTCCGGGCGGCCGGAAATGCCTGGGATAGGCACCCTGCCGGCCGAGGCTACGGCCGGTTACTTCCCGCAGTATTGATCGTTGACATTCGTGTTGGCGTTGGCGTCGGAGACAGGCTTGCACACCTTTGCGTGAGGAATGCGCGAGGTTGCGGAAGGGTGTCAGCTGCTGGTGTCGGACTTCGGCGCAAATGCGCGCTCGGCAATGCGTTTGATGAAAGCGACGACCCGTTCCGGCTCGACGAATTGCGGCATGTGGCCAAGCCCCTCGACAGGTTCGAAATCGAGCCCGCTGATCTTTTCCATCAGCGGCCAGCCGTGGATATCGATGCCCAGCACGCGATCGGAAGCACCAAACAGAATGCCGGCCGGCAAGGTGATCTCGCCATAGCGTTGCTCGATGCGGCCAAGGTCGTGCGCGATCGCCACGACATCGGTCGATGTCGCGTAGAAATGGCTTGGCCTCAGCCCGCACCAGCCGCCGCCCTCGACCATATAGTCGGCCGGCGCCGTCTGCGGCGCGAAAATGAAGGCAAGCGTCGCTTCGGCATATTTGAGAGCCGCCGGGATCGCCACCGTACAAGCCATGATCCGGCGCCGCAGCGGCGACTTAATGTACAGCGGGCCGAACTTCTCGCGCGCGTCCGGCTCCAGATGGGTCAGCGGTGCCAGCAAGGCGATGCCGGAAATCGCCTCTGGATGCTCGACCGCCAGCGTCAGCGCGATGGCGCCACCCAGCGAATGACCGACGACCAGCGGCTTTCCCAGCCCAAGCGCGTCGATAAAATGCCGCACGACCTCGGCCTGCTCGGACAGCCGTCCGCTGGCGGCCCTGGCCCGCACCGAATAGCCGGAGCCCGGGCGGTCGAGCGCGATCAGCCGATAGTCCGGGCCGAACCGTCCGAACAGCGTGTGGCCGAATTGATGAAGCTGCGCGCCGAGGCCGTGCAGGAAGACGATCGGCCGCCCCTCGCCCGTCTCGACATAATGGATGCGGTTGCCGTCGATCTCGATGAATCTGCCACTGGCCGGCACCAGCCTTTCGGCCTTCGCCGCGATCCGCAGCGTCGCCAGCAGCGGATAGGCTGCCACGACGAGCGCCAGCAGAAACAGCGCGCCGGGTAGCCATAGCAGAATTGATACCGGCATCTTTCCCTCAGCGCCCAAACCGGCGCAGCATCACCCGCCAACGGGTGTACTGCAAGGGAGGTGGCACAGGTGGATCCGTCGTTTGGCGGCATTGCCGCCGGCCGTTTGCCGCGCTATCTCAGGCGACCCGTTTGCCGGAGCCTGCCATGACCGAAATCGTCACCGCCGCCATGCTCGTCATCGGCGACGAGATTCTGTCCGGCCGCACCAAGGACAAGAACATCGGCCACCTCGCCGAGATCATGACGGCGATCGGCATCGACCTGAAGGAAGTGCGCATCGTTGCGGACGAGGAAGACGAGATCGTCGCTGCGGTGAATGCGCTGCGCACCCGCTATACTTATGTCTTCACCACCGGCGGCATCGGCCCGACGCATGACGACATCACCGCCGATTCGGTTGCCAAGGCCTTTGGCGTGCCATGCGAATACGACGCCAAGGCCTACGCCCTGCTGGAGGCAAGCTACGCCGCCCGCGGCATCGAATACACCGAAGCGCGCAAGCGCATGGCGCGGATGCCGCGCGGGGCAGACCACATCGATAATCCAGTGTCGGTTGCGCCGGGCTTTCGCATTGGCAACGTCCATGTCATGGCCGGCGTGCCGGCGATTTTCCAGGCGATGCTCGACAATGTCGTGCCGACATTGCGGGCCGGCACCAAAATGCTGTCGGCAACCGTGGAATGCCCGTTCGGCGAAGGCCTGATCGGCGGGCCGCTGGGCGACATCCAGAAGGCGCATCCGGACACGATCATCGGCTCCTACCCGAAATATGGCGACGGCAAGTTCTGGACGGAACTGGTGGTGCGCGCCCGCAGCCAGCAGGCGCTGGACTCCGCACGCGCCGACGTAGAGGCTATGGTGGCGGGCTTGATCAAGGAAAGCCGAGTGGGCTGATCGGCCGGCCTGACGGAACCAGCATCGCGCAGTGACGTTTGTCACGAGTGGGATCGCCGTATGAAGTGAGGGACTGCCATGCGCTTCAAGACCATCGTCGCCATATTGCAGAATGAACCGGATGCCGAGCGCGTCCTCGACTGCGCGATCCCGCTGGCCAGCCGATTCCAGAGCCATCTGATCGGCATCCATGCCGAGGCGCTGCCCGTGCCCTACACCTCTGCCACCGGCTTTCCGGACACCGAGTTCCTGCAGGTTTCCGCCGATATGAACCGGGAGCGCGCCGAGAAGTTGCAGGCCGCCTTTCACAAGCGCATCGAGAATTCCGGCCTGTCGTTCGAGTGGCGCAGCCTCGAGAGTTTTTCCGGCGACAGTGCGCTGACCGGCATCTCGACCGTTCGCACCGCGGACCTGATCATCGCCGCGCAGCGCGAATCGGGCAGCGACCCGAGCGCCGACGTCGACACCCTGGTCTACGATGCCGGCCGGCCGGTGCTGGTGGTACCGCATTCGGGTTCGCTGGTGACCAGCTTCAAGCATGTGCTGCTCGCCTGGAACGGCAGCAAGGAAGCCGCGCGCGCCGCCTTCGATGCCCTGCCCTTCATTATCGAGGCCGAAAAGACGGACATCGTCGTCATCGACCCGCCCGATACGCTCGACGAGGCGCCGGAAACAGCCGGCGCCGAGATCGCCGCCTCGCTGTCCAGGCATGGCGCGACCGTCGGTGTCTCGGTGCTGAGGTCCGGCGGCGCCTCGGTCGACGACATCATCCAGACCAGGGTCGCCGAGTCGGGTGCGGACCTGCTCGTGCTCGGCGCCTACAGCCATTCCTGGCTGCGCCAGCTGCTGTTCGGCGGCGTGACGCGAACGGTGCTGCGCACCGCACCCGTGGCGGCCTTTCTGTCGCGGTAGGTTCACAGGGATAGCTTTCCACGCCCCTTGCCAAGGCCAAGCCTTTCCAGTTAATTCCGCGCGCATTCCATAGTGTCTGCGCGCGATGCGCGCTTTGCGGAGTGCGCGAAAGATGTCCCTGCCCGAAAAAGCCTTCCCGGTCTCCTGGGACCAGTTCCACCGCGATGCGCGCGCGCTCGCCTGGCGGCTTGCCGGCGCCAACAAGGGGCAATGGAAGGCGATCGTCTGCATCACGCGCGGCGGCCTGGTTCCGGCGGCTATCATTTCGCGCGAGCTTGGCATCCGCATCATCGAGACGGTCTGCGTCGCCTCCTACCACGATTATACCAGCCAGGGGCAATTGCAGGTGCTGAAGGAGGTCACGCCGGCGCTGCTCGTCGATGACGGGGCCGGCGTGCTGATCATCGACGACCTCACCGACACCGGCAAGACGGCGGGCATCGTGCGCGCGATGATGCCCAAGGCGCATTTCGCCACCGTCTATGCCAAGCCGAAAGGCAGGCCGATGGTCGACACTTTCGTTACCGAGGTCAGCCAGGACACCTGGATCTATTTCCCCTGGGACATGGGCTTCACCTACCAGAAGCCGATCGCCGACGACCACGCCGGCTGATTCGCGGCAACGCCGCTTGATGCACCGAGTCCGCCCAGAGGACCTCCGCACACCGATAAAGGCGTGGCGCGACGCTGCTGCAGTCGCGCCATTAGGCTGAGATCGGCGCAGATTGACGGAATTTGGCCGATCCGTGAAACATTTTTTACTTTTATTGCTCACGATTAGCCGTAAGATTCGTGAGACGGCAAATGATTCTGGAAGCTGGGGCAAGCTTCTCCGATGTTGACGAGGCCAACGACGCACAACCACAAGGCCGAAAGGGTCCGGCGACTCTTCGGCGCGGTGCCGTACCGCCTGCAGGTTGCAGCGCTGCCCTGGCGCGATAGCGGCGACGGCGTCGAAATCATGCTGATCACCAGCCGCGATACCGGCCGCTGGGTGCTTCCCAAGGGCTGGCCGGAAGCAAAGGAGCCGCTTTGCGAAGCGGCGGCGCGCGAAGCCGGCGAGGAGGCCGGCCTGAGCGGCACGATCTCGCATCACGAGGCCGGCCGCTATTTCTATGCCAAGCTGCTGGCTACCGGCGAGGAAGTGCCGTGCGAGGTCCTGGTGTTCCCGCTGCAGGTCGACAAGGTCGCCGACCGGTGGAAGGAAAAGCGGGCACGCACCCGCAAGTGGGTCAGCGCCGCCGAGGCTGTGCGCATGGTCAACGAACCCGACCTCAGCCAGATCATCGCCCATTTCTGCGCGGATCCGCATCGGTTCTCCTGAGTCTCAGTCGCGCATAGCCTATCGCTCAGGTGCTGTGGAACGTCGTTGCCGAAGCGCCTCCACCCAGAGCCGACCCTTCCTTGCGCTCCGCTTCTATCCCCGTTATCCACATGTGTGACACACAAGATGTGGGGGTCATAAAAGCTACGCAAACGAATCCTTGACGGCGCAAAACGAGTCGCCTTTTATAGGCCATGCGCTCCTGTTGAGAGTGCGACCGGAAAAGTTTCGAGGCCGGTCTTTTTCCCGGAATATGTGCGTTTTGAGCCGCATTCCTGCCTGTTTACGAGGCCGGCAAAGGCGTGGGATTTTGAAGCCTTGGGGGGCGAAAGGGGAGGATTGTCGGACTTGAATAAATTGTCTGTTAATACTATATTTAGTGTTTGCAGGTAGGTTCGACGCTAGATAATGTGAATTTCCCTCGATCGAGGGCGTTACAAAAAGTTTTCAGTTTTGAGGGACCCACAGGGTCCGTGAGCGCGTTGGACAGCGGCCTCGCAAGAGGTTTGGCCGGCAGGGCGGCGGAGACTGTGACGATGAGAGCCGGCGGTTTTCGAACGCCGGCAGACGGCGGACATGCGCGTTTCGTCAAGAGGGCAGAAATCCTCTGGGAAAAGCGCTATATGTAGACAAAAGGGACCGGACCAATGCGCATCGAGCGTCGTTTCACCAAGCCAGGACAATCTGCCTATGCGGAGATCGAATTCCGCAAGGCGCTTTCCGAGATCAAGAATCCGGATGGGTCGGTGGTGTTCCGCTTGGACAACATCGACGTGCCGGCGCAGTTCTCCCAGGTTGCCGCCGATATCCTGGCGCAGAAATATTTCCGCAAGGCGGGCGTCCCGGCACGGCTGAAGAAGGTCGAAGAGACGCAAGTCCCCTCCTTCCTGTGGCGCTCCGTCGCCGACGAGGCTGAACTGGCCAAGCTGCCGGAAGCCGAGCGCTACGGTTCCGAGATCGACGCCCGCCAGGTCTTCGACCGGCTTGCCGGTACCTGGACCTATTGGGGCTGGAAGGGCGGCTACTTCAAGTCGGAGGAAGACGCGCGCGCCTTCCGCGACGAGCTCGCCTATATGCTGGCCACCCAGCGCGTCGCGCCGAACTCGCCGCAATGGTTCAACACCGGCCTGCACTGGGCCTATGGCATCGACGGCCCGAGCCAGGGCCACTTCTATGTCGACCCGTTCACCGGCAAGCTGACCAAGTCGAAGTCTTCCTACGAGCATCCGCAGCCGCATGCCTGCTTCATCCAGGGCGTGCAGGACGACCTCGTCAATGAAGGCGGCATCATGGATTTGTGGGTGCGTGAGGCGCGCCTGTTCAAATACGGCTCCGGCACCGGCTCCAATTTCTCGTTCCTGCGCGGTGAAGGCGAAAAGCTGTCGGGCGGCGGTCGTTCGTCGGGGCTGATGAGCTTCCTCAAGATCGGCGACCGCGCGGCGGGCGCCATCAAGTCGGGCGGCACGACGCGTCGCGCCGCGAAAATGGTCATCGTCGACGCCGATCATCCCGATATCGAGGAATTCATCGACTGGAAGGTCAATGAGGAGCAGAAGGTCGCCTCGCTGGTCACCGGCTCGAAGATCGTCAAGAAGCATCTCGAAGCGATCATGAAGGCCTGCATCAACTGCGAAGGCAATGGCGACGATTGCTTCGACCCGGCGGTCAACACCGCACTGAAGCGCGAGATCAAGGCGGCCAAGAAGGACGCGGTGCCGGAGAACTACATCTACCGCGTCATCCAGTTTGCAAAGCAGGGCTACACCTCGATGTCGTTCAAGACCTACGACACCGACTGGGATTCGGACGCCTATCTCACGGTTTCCGGTCAGAATTCCAACAATTCGGTGTCGCTGAAGGACGATTTCCTGCGCGCCGTCGAGCAGGACGGCGACTGGCATCTTACCGCCCGCAAGGACGGCAAGGTGCTGAAGACGCTGAAGGCGCGCGATCTCTGGGAAAAGATCGGCTATGCCGCCTGGGCATCGGCCGATCCGGGCCTGCATTTCAACACGACGATGAACGACTGGCACACCTGCGCCTCGGCCGGTGCGATCCGGGCGTCCAACCCGTGCTCGGAATACATGTTCCTCGACGACACCGCCTGCAACCTGGCCTCGATCAACCTTCTGCCCTACCGCAACGCCGACGGCACTATCGACATCGCCGCCTACGAGCACACGGTTCGGCTGTGGACCATGGTGCTGGAAATTTCGGTGATGATGGCGCAGTTCCCGTCGAAGGAGATCGCCAAGCTTTCCTACGAGTACCGCACGCTCGGCCTCGGCTATGCCAATATTGGCGGCCTGCTGATGACCTCCGGCATTCCCTATGATTCCGACGAGGGCCGCGCCATCTGCGCCGCCCTCACCGCGATCATGACCGGCACGGCCTATGCCACTTCGGCCGAAATGGCCGCCGAGCTCGGCGCCTTCCCCGACTACGACCGCAACGCGCAGAACATGCTGCGCGTCATGCGCAACCACCGCCGCGCGGCCTATGGCGAAAGGGACGGCTACGAGAAGCTAGCCGTCAACCCGGTGCCGCTGGTCGCCTCGGATCTCAGGCAGCAGGAGCTTGCCGACCATGCCAAGGCCGCCTGGGACCGCGCCATCGAGCTCGGCGAGGAGCATGGCTACCGCAACGCGCAGGCAACGGTGATCGCGCCGACCGGCACGATCGGCCTGGTGATGGATTGCGATACCACCGGCATCGAGCCCGACTTCGCGCTGGTAAAATTCAAGAAGCTGGCCGGCGGCGGCTATTTCAAGATCATCAACCGCGCCGTGCCGGAAGCGCTGCGCACGCTCGGCTATTCCGAGGCCCAGATCGCCGAGATCGAGGCCTATGCCGTCGGCCACGGCAATCTCAACCAGGCGCCGGGCATCAATCCCGGCTCGCTCAAGGCAAAAGGCTTTACCGACGACAAGATCGCAGCGCTCAATGCGGCATTGAAGTCGGCCTTCGACATCAAGTTCGTCTTCAACCAGTGGACGCTGGGCGCCGACTGGGTGAAGGAGACGTTCGGCTTCACCGACGAGCAGCTAAACGATTTCTCGTTCGAGATGCTGCCGGCGCTGGGCTTCTCGAAGAAGGACATCGAGGCCGCCAACATCCATGTCTGCGGGGCGATGACGCTGGAAGGCGCGCCGTTCCTGAAGGCCGAACACCTGCCGGTGTTCGACTGCGCCAGCCCGTGCGGCAAGATCGGCAAGCGCTCGCTGTCGATCAACAGCCACATCATGATGATGGCGGCGGCACAGCCCTTCATTTCCGGCGCCATTTCCAAGACCATCAACATGCCGAACGACGCAACGGTGGAAGATGCCAAGGGCGCCTACATGCTGTCGTGGAAGCTGGCGCTCAAGGCCAACGCGCTCTATCGCGACGGCTCAAAGCTGTCGCAGCCGCTCAACGCCTCGTTGCTTGCCGACGTCGAAGACGACGAGGACGAAGCCATCGAGCAGCTGATCGCGGCGCCGGCCGCGCAGCGCGCCGTGCAGGTGACCGAGAAGATCGTCGAGCGCGTCGTCGAGCGTCTCTACCGCGACCGCGAGAAACTGCCGAACCGCCGCAAGGGCTATACCCAGAAGGCGGTCGTCGGCGGCCACAAGGTCTATCTCAGGACCGGCGAATTCGATGACGGCCGCCTCGGCGAGATCTTCATCGATATGCACAAGGAAGGTGCCGCCTTCCGGGCGATGATGAACAACTTCGCCATCGCCATCTCGCTCGGCCTGCAATATGGCGTGCCGCTCGAGGAATTCGTCGAAGCCTTCACCTTCACCAAATTCGAGCCGGCCGGCATGGTGCAAGGCAATGACGCCATCAAGAACGCCACGTCGATCCTCGACTATGTCTTCCGCGAACTCGCCGTCTCCTATCTCGGCCGCAACGACCTCGCCCATGTCGACCAGTCGGACTTCGACAAGACTGCGCTCGGGCGCGGCATCAACGAAGGCAAGGCAACGCCCTTCTCCAAGGGCCTGACCCGCGGCGCCTCGCCGGTCAAGCTGGTGTCGGGCATGGGCGCCGAGCCGAAAGGCTTTGCGGGTTCCGGTTCCGGAACTCCGGCCCGTACCGCCCCGACCGCCTTCTCCGGCTCCAACGTGCTGACGCTGAAGCCCGCCAGCGACGAAGCCATCGCCTACAAGCGCGACTACGAGGAGCGCGCCAGGGAACTGGTCGAGGACATCGTCTACGCGGAAGCCTCCGACCCGACGGAGCTGTTCACCGACGAGGCCGCGAAAGAAGCAGCCGAAGCCAAAGCGCTCGCCGCCAACCGGCGCCAGCAATCATTGATGCAGGGCTACACCGGCAACGAATGCTCGGAATGCCATAACTTCACGATGGTGCGGAACGGGACTTGCGAGAAGTGCGATACTTGCGGGGCGACGAGCGGGTGTAGCTGAGGATCGATGCCGCGTGAGAACCAGCACTATGTTCCACAATTCCTTCTGCGCAATTTTTGCGCAGAAGGACAATGTCATGTCTTTGACAAATCGACCTGCAAAGAATTTCGAACTAACCCACGCAATATTATGGGCGAAGCGGATTATAATGTAGTCCGCTTAAAAGGTAATTTTTACCTGGATTTCGAAAGCAAGTTCACCCACGTAGAGAACCTAGCAAAACCTGTTCTTGAAAGCATAATAGCCAACGAGACCGTATCTGCCTTAAGCCCCATGGATTTGGCAACGCTGTGTTGTTTTGTGGTTGTGCAGCACCTTCGCTCGAAGTCGTCGCGTCAAAGCTACTCTGGCATATTTCAAGATGTCAAACTTCGGTTCCCCGATCTGAAAACGAACGACATTCCCGAGCATTTTTCGGATGAAGAATATGAAAAATTTTGTCTCCTTAAAATGAACCTCGATAAATTGGATGAGATTGCAGGACACTTGACAACCAAGAAATTGATCTTGCTAAAAAAGTGTTGCGCCGGAGAATTATACATCTCAGACAATCCACTCGTAATGCACAATTACAACGACTTTGGACCGTACGGAAATATTGGACTGGGTGTACCAGGGATCGAAATTTATTTACCGATATCTTCGGATCTCGTCCTAGGTTTTTTGTGTCCTACGATCATCGACGGCTTTCATAAAGAACGTGCCAAGGCAGAGCAAAAAATAAGTGAAATCCAACTGAAGGTTTTCGTGGATGGCGCTCTTCCGCTTCAAAGCGGTGTGTCAGTGATTTTAGATGCAAAGGAAAGACTAGAACAGGCAAAAATGAAAATCGCAATGCTTGTCGATTCTCAATACGCGCCGATATCCAAGGACATCCTTATTTTTCTGAATGCTCTTCAAATACAATGGGCTAACAGATTTATCGCAGCACGGAGGAAGGATTTTTCCTTTGCGCATAAAGTAATGAAGGAAAAACCTCACTGGCGTGAGCACCCACGAATTGAAGTAGCTTAAAATTAAGCCCCACCAGCGGCAAAATCATCCGTGCCGGCGACTAGCCGCGAGGGACGTGTTCGCCTCTCCCCTTCTCCCCTTGTGGGAGAAGGTGGCCTCGCGAAGCGAGGTCGGATGAGGGGTGCTCCAGCTTGGCACCGGCGGCGCTACGTCCAACACCCCTCAACCGTCTCGGCGCTCCGCGCCGAGCCACCTTCTCCCACAGGGACAGGGGGAGAAGGGAAGAGCGCGCTACCGCCAAGGCTGCAAACTCTCGTCCCGTACGTAGGCGATGATGGTATCGCAGACGGCGTTCAGATCCCGCAGCACGTCATCGTTCCAGAAGCGCAGCACGCGAAAGCCCCTCGCCTTCAATTCGGCATTCCGCTCCCGATCATAGCCCGAATCCGCGTGCTGGCTGCCGTCGATCTCGACAATCAGCCTGCCCTCGGCGCAAACAAAATCGGCGATGAACCGGCCGACCGGGACCTGACGCCGGAATTTGATGCTGTCGAGCTTGCGTCCGCGCAGCTCATGCCACAGG
This sequence comes from Mesorhizobium sp. M0998, assembly GCF_040318885.1. Taxonomy (NCBI): domain Bacteria; kingdom Pseudomonadati; phylum Pseudomonadota; class Alphaproteobacteria; order Hyphomicrobiales; family Phyllobacteriaceae; genus Mesorhizobium; species Mesorhizobium sp. M0998. Next base: position 240,195 of record NZ_JAMYND010000004.1, on the reverse strand, counting down.
CGGTCTTCCGCCTCGGTCGGCTCGCGTCGCATAGAGCGGGCGAAACGACGCTTGGTCGGCGCGACGGGCTGGTGCGGCATGGGACGAGGGTATCCAATCTGGGCATGACGTCCAAGGAATTTGAGACCAAGTGTGGAAAACCGAGCGCTATCCCTTCTCCCCTTGTGGGAGAAGGTGGCCTCGCGAAGCGAGGTCGGATGAGGGGTGCTCCAGCTTGGCACCGACGCACTCCGTCCAACACCCCTCAACCGTCTTGGCGCTGCGCGCCAATCCACCTTCTCCCACATGGGGAGAAGGAAGAAGCTGCCGCGCTACTCCGCCTCGGCCACCATCTGCCTTCCACCAACCCAGTCGCGCCACGCCCTCTCATCACCATGGAACACGTTGAGGTCGATGCGGCCTCTTACGCCGTGCGACAGGCCGGACCCGGAATATTGCCAGAACAGCCATTTGCGGCCGGGATAAACCTTTGATGGGTGCGCCGCCACGGCGCGCAGCCAGAATGGATAATCTGGGAAGGCGCCCCTGAGATTGTCACGGTAGAAGTCAGGCGCGGTGTAGATGATTGGGCGCTGGCCGTAGTAGCGCTCAAGCTTGTCCATGAACACCTGCATCTTCTCCAGCACCTTTTGCCGCGACGGGCGGCGCTTGCAGCTGGATTCGCCGTTCCACTCGACGTCGATCACCGGCGGCAGCGCGCCCTCGACCCTCGGCACATTGCGGATGAACCAGTCGGCCTGCTCGCCGGCGGTGCGGCACCAATAGAAGAAGTGGTACGCGCCGCGCTTGAGGCCGGCGGCTTCGGCACTACGCCAGTTCCTGGTAAACATCGGGTCGAGATGATCGCCGCCGTCGGTCGCCTTGATGTAGGCGAAGTTTGCGCCCTGGGCGCGCAGCTTTTGCCAGTTCACATTGCCCTGCCAGCGCGAAACGTCGACGCCGTGGACGGCAAGGCGCCTCGGCGAGGAGGATTTACCGAAATTGATCGGCTTGGCGTCGCGAAAACCATAGCGCGTGACCGGCTCGGCAAGCATCGCCGGTGCTGCGCGTGTCAGCCGCTTCGGCGGCGCCATCAGCGCGATCACCTCGGCCGGCGGATCGATGCTTTGGTCGGGTACGTCCATCGCGACCTGTTGTTCGTCCTGCTCCTGTTCCGCGAAGGCTGGCGCAGCATCAGTTTTCGCCACGGATGCCACCGGCGCGGGTGGCCGCACAACCGAGCTGGTGGTCTCACTGGACGGCACTTGCAGCGCATCGACGCCGGAGGTCGACGTGCAGCCGGCAAGGCACAGCGCTGCGATCGAGAAGATGACGACGCCTGATAACCGCATCTGGACCTGTACGCAAAACACAACAGACCGAAGGCAGGACAACGCCGCCGGACAAACCAAGCTGGATTCCTAACAAGAAACTACCAACAAAGTTTGAATCGAATTGTTAGGGCTTTGCATCGGGACGTTCGCCCGGACGGAGGTGCGCTATGCCCCAACGTTCGGCCACGTGGCTGCCTCGCAATCCCGCTTGACAACTCACTGCATGAGATTAGTCTCCACTAATCTTACGGTGTAAGGCCATACTTGGGAGGAAGTCATGCAGCCCGCCGCCTTGTCAGAATTGCAGCCGGTAGTCCCGCCGGAGCCATGCTCGCCCGCCATCGGGATCGACGAGATATCTGGCGATCTCAGCCGCGTCATCGAACGCGCCGAGGTCGATGCCTGGCTCGACCTCTATCGCGCCGCCCCGGCAGACTTTGCCGCAAGGCAAGGCCTTGCCATCGCCGAAGATGGCGATCTCGTCTGGACCACCTGCACGACGATCCCGTTCATCCATTTCAACTGCGTCAAGAATTTCGGTGTCGATAGCGCTGCCACCGAGAGCCGGCTCGACGCGCTTCTGGCGCATTATCGCGACGCCGGTATTCTGCGGCCCTGGTTCTACACCAATCCACATACCGAGCCCGCGACGCTCAGCTGCTGGCTCGAGGCGCACGGCTTGCAACGTCAGGGCGGCTGGGAACGCATCTTTCGCGACGCCACGCCATTGCCACCGGAGCCGCTTTTCCCGACTGAGAACGTCTCGGTCGAGCGGGTGACACCGGCAACGGCAAGGGAATGGGCTGGGTTCATCGACAGCCGATATCGGTTACCGACCTCACCGTGGTTGCTGGCGCTGGCCGGCCGACGCGGCTGGCAGCATTACATGCTGCGGCGGGACGGCGCGGTGGCGGCGGTGCGCTCGATGTTCATCGGTGCCGACGGCATGGCCTGGAGCGGCATCGACGCGCCGGTTCCCGGCATCATGGCGCCGAGCTTCGACCTCGATGCAATGCTCGGCGAAGCGATGGTGCGCGACGGACTTGCGGCCGGTGCAAAACTGTTCGTGGCCGACATCGAGGCGCCGCGCGCCGAACGCGACGGGCCGGCCTATCGCAACTATGCGCGCCTCGGCTTCAGGCTCGCTTATTTCCGCAGCCATTACAGCTATTTGCCGGCAAATTCCGGCTGACCGCTTCAAGACCTAGCCGCACAGCCACAGCTTGTGGCAGGTCGTGGCCATCAGGTGGGCCGGCGGTACAAAACGATCGTTGACCGCCACATCATCGTCCGCCCGGCGGACTTTTTCCTCGAGCAGCGTACGAAGTTCTGCCGGCTGCACGCGGTCGCGCTCCATCACCAGCTTGATCATCGGATCACTCAAGAGCTCGTCCAGGGTGTTGATGCTGTCGTTCATTCCGTCGCCTCCTCGACTGCCGCCCGCACGCAATAGATAGGCAGCAATGATGGCCCGCCAATGACGCTTTGCCGGCTATCTCGTGTCGCTTCGGATTAAATTTTGTCCAGATTTCACCTCAAGCCGGAGGTGGCGCGCCTTGATATTGCGGCAGGCCGTCGTCGATCTGCACCCAGGGCTGCTTCGAGGCGGTCCAGATATGCATCTCAGGCCTGAACAACGAGGGATCATCGAGCGAGCCGGTGGTGATGCCGATGATACCGGCGGAATCGCGCCGGGAAAACATCGTCGTGCCGCAGCGCGGGCAAAAGCCGCGCTTGAGATCGGGCGAGGAATTCACCGTCGCCAGCGGTCCGTCGACCGTCACATCATCGATGCGGAACAGCACGCGCGCATTGAAGGCGGCACCCAGCGCCTTCTGGCACAACCGGCAATGGCAGACGCGCTCATTGATCGGTGCCGCCTCGGCGCGGTAGCGCACCGCGCCGCACAAACACCCGCCCTGATATCTTGCCATCACCCGCGTCCCTGCCCTGTGAGGATAGGCGGCATACCTATCGATAGGCGTGGCAGCGTCAATTGAAAAGCTTTGATGGCGCCATCTATAGCTGTGATGCGGCCAATACACGATTGGCCGATGCGCCGGGCCAAGGCCCCATGGGCGAAATGCCGGCCATCTCGCGGAAGACGGCCGGCAGACAATTGACTGGGCGTCAGTTCGTTTCGTTGACGACCTCGTCCCAGGTCTTGACCTTGGTCTGGCCATTGAGGAACGGCAGCGTGGCAGCTGTCAGTTCCGGCGCGAAGAACACGTCGTAGTGGGTGCGGTTCGGCAGGATCGCCAGGCGGTTTTGCGACAGGTTCTCGCGCATCCAGCCGGCGTCCTTCAACCCGCCGCCAAGCATCTGGTAGAACTTGATCTCGTGCTCGGGCCGGTACATGTCGCTGTCGCCGAACACCAGCATGACCGGCATTTTCAGCTTCGGCACGTCGGCTGAATAATCGTAGTCCTTGCGCATATAGGCGCCCAGCTGGTCGAGCAGTTTCGGAAAATCCTCCGGATGCGGCGCGACCGCGACATAGGATTTGTACATCGGCGTGTCCTTCATCATGTCGGCCATCGCCGCGCCGACTTGTGCCTGCTGGCCACGCATCTCGGCATAGAAGCCGTCCGCGGCATAGCCGGTCGAGACCAGCACCAGGCGGCGCACCGCTTCAGGCTGCTGGACGGCCATGCGGAAGGCGACGCCGCCACCCAGCGAATAACCCATCACGTCGACCTTGTCGTAGCCGAGCGCCTTGACGATCGCCGCCATGTCGTCGCCCATCGCCTCCAGGCTGAGCGGCCGGTCGCCGAGCGCGGTGCGGCCATGGCCCTGCAGGTCGACCCCGATCACGGTGCGGTTCTCGGTAAGCTTCGGCAGGATCGGCGCGAACATGTCGGTCGTGCCGAGACCGCCATGCAGCAGAAGCAGCGGCTCGCCCTTGCCATAGACGGCGTAATAATAGTTCAGGCCGTTGATCGGCAGCAGGCCGGATTTTTCCGGCGTCGGCAGTGTTGCGGTTGCGGTCGTCATGGCGGGCTTGGCCTCCTCTGCGTTGATGGTGCCCGGCGCGGCAAATAGCGCGGCGGCCGAGGCGAATATGGCGAAAAATACCGATCTGGACACGTCAGTCTCCCTCTCCCGTTTGCATCAAAGTCGCTTTGCGACCTCCTCAAGCTGTTCGGCGCACTGGCCCCAGCCCTCGTGAAAACCCATTTTCTCGTGCTGTTCGCGGTCGGCGACCGACCAATGCGCGACGCGGGCAATGTAGCGGGTCTTGCCCTCGCCCTCGTCCTCGAAGGTCAGCACGACCGTCATGAACGGCTTTTCGGACGGCTCCCACGCCTTCGTATAGGCATCGGTGAAGACGAGCTTTTTGCCCGGTACGACTTCGAGGAAGATGCCTGGATTCGGGAACTCCTTGCCGTCGGGATCGGCCATGACGACAAGGGTGGAGCCACCGGTCCGCACATCCATTTCGGCGCGCGGCGTCATCCACGGCTTCGGCGAGAACCATTGCGTCAACAGCTTTGGCTCGGTCCAGCAGCGATAGACGTTCTCGTGCGGCGCATCGATGATGCGGGCGAGAACCAGCTCGCGATCGGAGTTGGGGGCGATGTCGAGCTTGGTGGTCATGGTGTTTCCTCACACGTCGGTTTTGGCTTCCGTGTCTAGGACGAACCGACACGACGCAAGCCGACACGGCCCGCGAAAAAATCCGCGGGACAGGAGATTCGAACGACGGAAATAAGTGGCTTCAGTGGCGCTTGGCTTGCACCAGATAGGCGTCGATCTCGGTCTCGCCGAGCCACTTGGCCGCTTCCAGCCGATGCAACCCTTCGACCAGGATATGGCGCTTGCCGTCATGGCGCACTTGGATCGGCATCTTCATGCCGTTTTCCAGAATGTCCTCGGCCAGATGGCGGACGGTCTCGGGATGCAGCGTCTTTTTGCGCGCCGTCGGCACGTAGATATCGTTGACCCTGACCTTTTGCACTCTCAGCATGTCGGCTCCCGTGGCGGACAAGGCCGCGTTTTGTGAGATAGTCTGTTTGTCCGGCAACGCCAAGGGAGCGCCCGGCAATGGCTGGCCCGATCGTTTCCAATTGACGCTTGGCCGGCGGATGGCCGAAATGGCGGCCTTCGACCTTAGCGGTGTCCATGAACCACCTGCCGACCGAGTTTCCCGATTTCGGACTGACGCCGGAGCAGCGACGCCAGGCGGTGCGCAGCCATTACTGGGAATGGCCCGGTATGGATGGCAGGCGCGGCGAAATCTGGTGCTACAGCGACCGTTTTTCCTACCGTCCTGGCGACATGGTGGCACTGCATGTCAGTTCGACGGCCGCCAGTTTCGGCATCGCGATCGTCCGCGACGGCGGCGCGGAAACGACAATGTTCGAAGGGACCGGAATCGCGGCGCGCTGGCAAGATACGCCGGACCAATGTTCGGTCGAAGGCTGCGGCTGGCAAGCGTCGTTCGAGTTTCGCATCGGCGACGACTGGCCGTCCGGCGCCTATCGCGTGACGCTGACGGCAGATGGCCGGGACGGCAAGCCGATCCGCTGCCACCATCTTTTTATCGTCGCGCCGCAGCCCGGCAAAAAGCCTGGCCGTGTGCTGCAGGTGGCGGCCACCGGCACCTGGCTCGCCTACAATACATGGGGCGGTTCCAACCATTACGAAGGCATCACCGGGCCAGGCCGGGACCAATATGCACGAATGGTGTCGACCCAACGGCCGTGGTGCCGCGGCTTCGTCGTGCTGCCCAGGGACGCGCCGCGCGTGCCGCTCGAAGTCGCCGTGCCGCCGAAAACCGTGCCGCGCTATCCGCATATGGAATGGGCCTTTGCTACCGGCCATTCGAAGAAATACGCCTCGTCCGGCTGGGCAAGCTACGACAGCCATTTCTTCCGCTTCGCCGAGCGTGCCGGCTACGCCGTCGATCTCGCCAGCCAGCACGATCTGCATTTTTCGCCTGACATTCTCGACGGCTATGACTGCGTCGTCCTGGTCGGCCACGACGAATATTGGACCTGGGAAATGCGCGATGCGGTCGACACCTATGTCGAGCGCGGCGGTCATGCGGCGCGCTTTGCCGGCAATTTCATGTGGCAGACCAGGCTGGAGGACGAAGGCCGCCGGCAGGTCTGCTACAAATACCGCGCCCGTGCCGAGGACCCGGCCTATCGCGGCGGCGATATAAGGCGCGCCACCAATTCCTGGGAAGCGCCGGAAATCGGCCGGCCGGGTGCCGCGACCTTCGGTCTCAACGCGACAAGAGGCGTCTATGCCGGCTGGGGCGGCTGCGCGCCGCGCGGCGTACGCGGCTTTCCGGTCTACCGGCCGGAGCATTGGGCGTTTGCCGGCACCGGCATCTACTATGGCGATCTGCTTGGCGCCGACAGCCACGTCTATGGCTACGAGGTCGACGGGCTCGACTTCGAGATCCGCGGCGGCCTGCCCTACCCGACAGCCACAAGTGGCGCACCGGATGGGCTACAGGTGCTCGCGGTCGGCATGGCAAGCCAGGTCGAGGAAGGCGCCGACATTGCGTTCGAGGACCAGTTTCTCGGCGACGAGGACGGACGCTTCACCGCCGAGACGCTGTTCGGCGAGGCAAGCGATGCCAACCTCGACAAGGTCAAACGCGGCAACGGCATGATCGTCAATTTCCCGCGCGGCAAAGGCGAGGTGTTTCACGCCGGAAGCTGCGAATGGGTTGCCGGCCTGCTAAGGCAGGATGCGATTGTCGAGCGCGTCACCAGAAATGTCCTCGACCGCTATCTTGGAAAGCCATGACATGTTGAAGTCTCCTGCCCCGGAAACTCGCGAAGCCTCGCATCTGTTTTATCTATCCAGCGTGCGCCGGCCGCTGATCGACCGCGCCGAAGGCATCTACATGTGGACGCAGGATGGCCGCCGCTTCATCGACGGATCGAGCGGTCCGATGGTTGCCAATATCGGCCACTCCAATCGCAACGTGCTCGACGCGATGAAACGGCAGATGGACCGCGCCACCTTCGCTTACCGTCTGCATTTCGAGAACGAACCGGCAGAGGAGCTCGCGCGGCAGCTGGCGGCCAAACTCCCCGAGGGCATGGACCGCATCTTCTTTGTCTCCGGCGGCTCGGAAGCGACCGAATCCTGCATCAAGCTGGCGCGGCAATGGGCGGTCGCCACCGGCCAGCCCAGCCGTTGGAAGGTGATCTCGCGCTTTCCCTCCTATCATGGCGGCACGCTCGGCGCGCTCGCCGTTACCGGCGACGATGCGCTGTCCGAAACATTTGTGCCGATGATGCAGATGATGCCGACCGTGCCGGCGCCCATCGCCTGGCGCGACCGCGACAATCTTTCGATGGAACAGCGCGGCATCCGCTACGCCGACATGCTGGAGGAAAAGATCCTCGCCGAGGGACCGCAGAGCGTGCTCGCCTTCATCATGGAGCCAGTCGGCGGCGCTGCCACGGCAGCACTGGTGGCGCCCGACAGCTACTATCCGCGCATCCGCGAGATCTGCGATCGCTACGGCATCCTGCTCATCCATGACGAAGTGATGAGCGGTGCCGGCCGCACCGGAAAATTCCTCGGCGGCGACCACTGGAACTGCAAGCCCGACATCGTCGCGCTGTCGAAGGGGCTGGGCTCTGGCTACGCGCCGCTCGGCGCGCTGGCGGCACCGATGCGGCTGGTGCAGCCATTGCTCGCGTCGGGCGGCTTTCAGCACGGCCACACCTACGCCGGCAACCCGCTCGCCTGCGCCGCCGGGCTCGCCGTACTCGGCGAAATGGACCGTCTCGGCCTGATCGCCAATGCGGCTGACATGGGCGAGCTTTTGATGGACGAGTTGAAGCGATTGGCGAAGCGGTTTCCATTCATCGCCGACGTCCGTGGCAAGGGCCTGCTCACCGGTGCCGAGATGCTTGCGGATCCCGACACTCTGAGGCCGATCGAGCCTGCAAAGAAGGCCACCCAGCGGCTGCTCGACCTCGCCTATGAGCGCGGCCTGATCATCTACGGACGCAAGGTCAAGGGCGGCGTCGACGGCGACAATTTCATGGTCGCGCCGCCGATGATCGTCACCGCCGCGCAGATCGGCGAGATCATATCCATCATCGGCGACTCGCTCGAGGTGCTGGCCGGCGAGCTCGACCTGCCGGTCGAAGGCTGAGAGGCGAACCATGGCGTCGCGAAAAGTCATCATCACCTGCGCCATCACCGGGTCGGTACACACCCCGTCGATGTCGCCGCATCTGCCCGTGACGCCGGACCAGATCGCCGCAGACGCGATCGCCGCCGCCGAGGCCGGCGCTTCGATCCTGCATCTTCATGCCCGCGACCCTAGGGATGGGCGGCCGACCGCCGACCCCGAGGTGTTCATGCAGTTCCTGCCGCGCATCAAGCAGGCGACCGATGCGGTGATCAACATCACCACCGGCGGATCGTCGCTGATGACGCTCGACCAGCGGCTGGCCGCGCCGCTCAGGGCCGAGCCGGAAATGTGTTCGCTCAATATGGGTTCGATGAATTTCGCGCTGTTCCCGATGCTCGAGCGGCCGCGAGAATGGCAGCACGAATGGGAGCCGAAGCTGCTCGAGGCTACCCGTGACACGATCTTCAAGAACACCTTTGCCGACATGGAGACGGTGCTCGAGAAGCTCGGGCGTGGTTGCGGCACGCGCTTCGAATTCGAGTGCTACGATGTCGGCCATCTCTATTCGCTGGCGCATTTTCGCGATCGTGGACTGGTGTCCGGACCTTTATTCATCCAGTTTGTTTTGGGCATTCTTGGCGGCATCGGCGCCGATCCAGAAAACCTGATCCATATGAAGCGCATCGCCGACAAACTGTTCGGCGACAGCTACCGGTTTTCGGTGCTGGCCGCCGGACGCCACCAGATGCCGATGATCTCGATTGCGGCGGCGATGGGCGGCAATGTCCGCGTCGGGCTGGAGGATAGCCTCTACGAAGGGCGCCAGCTCGCCAAGTCCAATGCCGACCAGGTGCGCCGCATCCGCGGCGTGCTCGACGGATTGTCGCTGGACGTCGCGACGCCGGCCGAGGCGCGGCAGATGCTGGCGCTCAAGGGCGGCGACCGCGTGGCGTTCTGAGATGCGACCGTGACCAACCCACCGTCAAGAGACATTGTCATCCGGCCCGGGACCGTCGAGGACGTCGAAACCATCCACGCCGCGCTCCTGCGGCTCGGCGCGCATGTCGGCGCACATCAGGAGATCACCTCGACGGCTCAGGATCTCCGCACCTATGGCTTTGGCGAAAAGCCTGCCTTCTCAACCTTGATCGCCGAAGTCGGTGGCGAATTTGCCGGGCTGTGCCTGTATTTCCCGATCTTCTCGACATGGATGGGACGGCCCGGCGTCTATGTGCAGGACCTCTATGTCGAGGACCGTTTTCGTGGCCGCAGGATCGGCGAACGCCTGCTGCGCCGAGTCGCGGCGCAATGCCGGAAGAGCGGCGGCGCCTATCTCAGGCTGTCCGTCGATACCGACAACGAGACCGCCAAGGCTTTTTACGAACGATTGGGCATTGCCTGGTCCAGCTACGAGCAGGTGCAGAAGATCGTCGGCGACGCCTTTTTCGCCTTTGCCGATGCACCGGAGGAGCCAACATGAAAGCCTTCTATGCCGAAGAACAGAAGCGCCATGACCCGAAGGCGTTCCTCTCGAGCGGCGCGCCGCAGCCCAATCCGGAAAGGCCGGAACGGGTCGAGCGATTGTTGGCCGGCGCAAAGGCTGCCGGCTGCACGATCGAACGGCCGCGGGATCACGGACTCAGCCCGATTGCGGCGGTGCATACGCCGGAATATCTCGATTTTCTCCAGCACATCTTCGCGCGCTGGCAGCGCATCGAGGGCGCCTCGGCCGAGGTCATCCCCAATATCCATCCGATCGCGCGGAACGGCTCCTATCCGGCCTCGGCGGTCGGCCAAGCCGGCTATCACATGGCCGACACCGCCTGCCCGATCTCCGGCGAGACGTGGCAGAGCGCGCTTTGGAGCGCCTGGAGCGCGGTTGAAACCGCCGAGGCGGTGATGTCTGGAGCGCCGGCCGCCTATGCGCTGTGCCGGCCGCCCGGCCATCACGCCTTTGCCGATGTCGCCGGCGGCTTCTGCTTCGTCAACAATTCGGCCGTCGCTGCACAGGTTCTGCGCAAACAGGCGGCGCGGGTGGCGATCCTCGATGTCGACCTCCACCACGGCAACGGCACGCAAGGCATCTTCTATGCCCGGCCGGACGTGCTCACCGTGTCGCTGCATGCCGACCCGGTGCGCTTCTACCCGTTTTTCTGGGGCCATGGCGACGAGCGCGGCGAAGGGCGCGGCCTCGGCTACAATCTCAACCTGCCGCTGCCGCGCAAATCCGGCGATACAACGTTCCTCGAAGCGCTGGAGGCATCGTTCCAGCGCATCAAGGCCTTCTCGCCCGATGCGCTTGTGGTGGCGCTGGGGCTAGACGCCTTCGAAGGTGATCCGTTCGGCGGGCTGTCGGTGAGCACGCCTGGTTTTTCGCGCATTGGCGAGGTGATCGCCGGGCTCGGCCTGCCAACGGTCATCGTCCAGGAAGGCGGCTATCTCTGCGACGAGCTCGGCGACAATCTCACCGCCTTCCTCACCGGTTTTGGCGGCACCCACAAGCGATGATCCGCCCGCGAGGGCCGCTCAGGATCGTTCCTGCCGCAGCATGGCGACAACGCGGTGCACGCTCTCCAGCGTCTCGTCGATCTCGGCTGCAGTGTTGTAATGAGCGATGCCGATGCGCACCACGCCCTGCTCGGCCGGAATGCCGAGCTGGTGGACGATCTCCCAGGCGTAGTTGTGGCCGGACCACAGGAAGATGTTTTCCGCATTCATCTGCCGCACGATCGTCTCCGGCACGATGCCCTCGACGGTGAACGACACCGTCGGCACGCGCTCATTGATCCGCTTCGGATCGGTGATGCCGTGGATGGTCAGGCCGGCAATATCCGACAAGCCATCGATCAGCTGTTGCGCCAGCGGGTTCTCGTAAGCGATTGAAACTTCGAAGGCCTTGGCGATTTTCAGCCGACGCGATCCTTGCGCGCCGGCTGCCGCGCCCAACTCGGCAAAATAATCGACAGCTGCCGACAGGCCGGCCATCAATTCAATCTGCGGCGTGCCGAGCTCGAAGCGCTCCGGCAAGGCATTGGACGAGCAACGGCATTTATACGGCTTAAGCGCATCGATAACGTCCAGCCTGCCCCACAAAATCCCCATATGCGGCCCGAAGAACTTGTAAGCCGAGCAGATCAGGAAATCGCAGCCGAGGTTTTGGACGTCGATCAGGCCATGCGGCGCGAACTGGACGGCATCGACGTAGACCAACGCACCAGCCCGCCTGGCGATGCCGGTCAACGCCTTCACCCGGTTGATCGACCCGGTGAGATTGCTGGCGTAGTTGAGCGCGACGAGCCGCGTCCTCTCGGAAAGCAGCGCGGCGAGCGCCGCCTCTTCGATCTGCCAGCTCTGCTGGTCGAAGGGCAGCCAGCGCACGACAAGGCCAAGGTCTTCTGCCAGTTGCAGCCAAGGCGAGACGTTGCCCTCATGGTCCATGCGGGTGAGGATGATCTCGTCCCCGGGCTTCATCGTGCGGCCGAGCGTTCGCGACATGTGGTAGGTCAATGTCGTCATGTTGGCACCGATGATGAGTTCCTGCGGGCTCGCAGCGCCGAGAAAATCCGCCATCGCCAGATGGGCCTCGTCCCCGATGCCTGTGCTGCAACGGTGGTGTCGAAGAAGCCGCCGAGGTTGGCATTCGTGGTCAGCAAGCAACGCGATACTGCGTCCGCCACCGACTGCGGCACCTGCGTGCCGGCAGGATTGTCGAGATAGATGCGCCGGCGGCCGTTGTCGGTCAGCGACAAGGCCGGAAATTTCGCGCGCACCGCGTCGATCCGGAAGTCCATGGCTGTTCCCCTCTCCTTATGACGATCGGACAACCGCGTCCCGACGCATCAAGGGCACGGATTGCCGACGCGCTGGTGGATCGCATCAACGGCTTTCTGCATGTCCTCGGTCCAGACCACGTCGGCGGAAGAGAGCGCCATTTCGAGTTGCGAAATGGTGGTGGCGCCGATGATGTTCGAGGTGACCAAGGGCCGGTTCGAGACATAGGCATTGGCAAACAGCGCCGGCTCCATGCCGAAGGTGCGCGCCAACCGGTTGTATTCGAGCTGCACGTCGGCAGCATTCGGAGTCTCGTAGCGCTGGCCGCGGTTGAACAACTGCGAGCGCGAGCCCTGCGGCCGCGCGCCATGATCGTATTTGCCGGTCAAATAGCCTTGCGCCAGCGGCGAATAGGCAAGCAGCGACACCTGCTCGCGCTCGCAGACTTCGGCAAGGTTCACCTCGAAGGTGCGATTGACGAAATTATAGGCGTTCTGCAGCGAGGCGACGCGCGGGCCGAGGCCCTTGTCGGCTTCGGCGATGAAACGCATGACGCCCCAGGAATTCTCGTTCGACAGGCCGAAATGGCGGATCTTGCCGGCCTTCACCAGTTCATCAAATACGGCAAGCGTCTCGGCGATCGGCGTCTCGCCCTCCGGCACGCCGGCGGCATCGGAGCGTCGCGGCACGGCGCCGATCCGGTTCGGATTGGCGCCCCACGGCACGTCGCGTTCCGGCCAATGGATCTGATAGAGGTCGATGTAATCGGTGTTGAGCCTGGCCAGCGATTTCTCGACTGCGTCGAAGATATCGGCGCGCACCAGCTTCGACGGGCGGTCGCCGCGAAACCAGGTGTTGGCGGTGCGGCCGACCACTTTCGAGGCGATGATCACCTGGCCGCGATTGCGCTTCGCCTTCATCCAGTTGCCGATGATTGTCTCGGTACGGCCTTGTGTCTCCGCCTTGGGCGGGATCGGATAGAGCTCGGCGGTGTCGATGAAATTGACGCCGCGCGCAATCGCCAGATCCATCTGGGCGTAACCGTCCGCCTCGGTGTTCTGCTGGCCCCAGGTCATCGATCCGAGGCAGATTTGCGACACGAAAAGATCGGTCTGGCCGAGACGGCGTTTGTGCATGGAGTTTCTCCGGCGGGAATTTTTTTGCGCGGCTGCGCGAGGAGGACGCAATAGCATACAGGAAAGCGCCGCCTGCTTCCAAGCCCACGGATGGAAGGTCAGGCGACTTTCCCGGGACGCCGGCGGACAGGGTTTATCCCTGCGGCTAATAAAAAGCCGGACTGCATTTTCATGCAGTCCGGAAGTTCGCCAGGAATGGCGAGGAAAAAACCGGCCAAGTGCCGGCATAGACGCCTACGGTCAAAGCGCCGCAGAAGTTTCGCCGGACCAGCCGAATTATGTCAAAAAAGATCAGGGCAGCATGGCTGCCATGCGAATGCTGCACTGCACAATCGTCATGATCTGCTTATATTGACCGCCTTGGAGGTTCAATAAGGGGCTTGAATCATGGGATTCTTCACTGAAATGTTCGCTCGTCCGCGTCCGCGGGAACAGCTGCGCTATCGAGCGGCGCTGGCGCTGCTCCATTCGATGAGCAATGCCGATCGCGCCGATATCGGCGTCAAGCCGGCCGATTTCCCGCGCATCGCCCGGGAAATGTCCCTGCGCTAAACAACCGTGAGATATCCGCCGTGGCGGATATCTCCCGAGCGGATCTCAACGCGATCCGAGGAAGATCGACTTGCCCAATGGCACGCCGTTGTGGCGCAGGATGTCGTAGGCGGTGGTCAGGTGGAAATAGAAATTGGGCATGGCGGCATGCAGTAGATACTGCATCCCCGGCATCGAAACCTCGCGTCCCGCAAGCCGCAGTTCGACTATCCTGTCATCTGAACCATCGAATTCGGCCGCCGAAAATGTCGCGAGATAATCGAGCGTCTTGGTAAGGCGGGCCTGCAGATCAGCGAAGTTCGCCTCATTGTCCTCGTATTTTGGCACCTCGCGTCCCGCAAGCCGTGACGGGGCGCCTTTGGCGTGATCGGTGGCAATCTGTACCTGCCTGGTCAGGGCAAACATGTCCGGCGCCAGCCTCGCCGTCAGATACACCTGCGGATCAATCTTGCGATCAGCCGCATTTTGCTCGGCAATGTTCAGCACATTGGCTAGTGCCTTCAGCCTCGCCGAAAATACCGGCACGGATGCTTCATACATTGATATGGTCACAAGAAATCTCCACGCGGCCCGACTGCCGAGGGCGAGAGGTAGCGCCTTCGCAGGCGATTGTTCAAGCGTCACCACGTCGCCGCAATCGATATGATAGGATTTTTCATCGAGTGGAGGTTCCCGATGAGACGCGCCCTTTTTGCAGCGACCGCTTTTGTGTCTCTTGCCATTGCCGGCCAATCGGCGCTCGCCGCAGACGCGCCTTATATCGATGACAGGTCGAATGCCGAAGCGGTCATCCGGTCACTTTATAGTGCCATCAGCCGGCACGAATTCGCGCGCGCCTGGGATTATTTCGGCGACACCAAGCCGGCCAAGGATTTCAATTCCTTCGTCAAAGGCTATGACAGCACGGACACTGTCGAAGTCAAAACCGGTGGCGTATCCGAAGACGGGGCTGCCGGCAGCATCTACTATAGCGTTCCGGTCGCCATCCGGGCGACGGCCAAGGACGGCAGCGAAAATGTCTTTGCCGGCTGCTATACGCTGCGCCAGATCAACGCCTCGATCCAGGAACCGCCATTTCGCTCGATCTTCATCGATAAGGGTGCGCTGAAACCCTCAAAGGCCGATTTCGAGGATGCGGTGCCGGCAAGCTGCGGCGAAGGACCGCCGCCGCCGAAGAAGGACGCAGCGCTTGAGCAAGCCAAAAAGGCGTTTGCCGCGACTTATGGCGACCAGTGTGACAAGGATCTTTTGGCGCAGGAGCCGGACATTTTCTCGATCCACTATAAGGGCAAGGATGCGTCTGCCAGTGATCCCGAAAGCGAAACGCGGCTTTTCCATTTCGCCTGCTCGGCCGCGGCCTACAACGAAAACTCGATCTATTACATGAGCGACGACGTGCTTGGCGTGAGACAATTGCAGTTCGCCGAACCTGAGATGGACATCCGCTACGAGAACAATGACAGCGACGGCAAATTGCTGGGCATGACCATAGTTGGCTTCCAGACCTCCGGCTGGGCAACTAATTCCGATTACGACGAAGAGACCAAGACGATCACCAGCTTCAACAAATGGCGTGGCATCGGCGATGCCTCTTCATCAGGGACCTATCTGTTTCGCAACGGCGATTTTTCCCTGGTCCAGTACGATGTCGACGCGTCTTATGACGGCGAGGAAAATCCGCAGACGGTCGTCGACTACAATACCGCGCCTTAGGGAGCCTTCGACAACATCCAATTGAGCGTGCCGCGCCAGTCGGTCATGCGGATAGGGGTGCCATGCGTGCCGGTCTCGAAGCGGACGAAGCGGGTCGGATAGGCTTTCGATTTGGCCAGAATCGATCGGAAGAAGGCTTCCTGTTTCTCGATTGGAAACACCGGGTCCTTGCTGCCCTGGCCGAAGAAGACCGGCACACGACGCTTGAAGGCGGGGCTTGAGAAGAAACTCTCGTCCCATAGCGAGCCGAGCAGCAGCAGCCCGTCGATGCGCCCGCCGGTGTCATGGCGGGCGGCCAGCTTCCAGCATATTGAGCCGCCCATCGAGCCGCAGGCGACGAAGATTTTTGCGCTCGGCGATTGTTCGGCATAGTGGTTGATCAGCGCGGCGATCTGGGTGGCACCGGTGTCGCCGAAATCGGAAAAATCC
This sequence comes from Mesorhizobium sp. M0998, assembly GCF_040318885.1. Classification (NCBI taxonomy): domain Bacteria; kingdom Pseudomonadati; phylum Pseudomonadota; class Alphaproteobacteria; order Hyphomicrobiales; family Phyllobacteriaceae; genus Mesorhizobium; species Mesorhizobium sp. M0998. The sequence goes on along the minus strand of NZ_JAMYND010000004.1, from coordinate 224,167 downwards.
GGCGACAGATAGAGGCCGCCATTGCCGGCCATCAGGTTCTTGATGCGGTTGAAATTGCCGCCGAAGGTGAAGTCGTCGCTGCCCTGCTTACGGCTGCCGCCCTGCCCGTGCAGATAAAGCACGATGATGCTGGCGCCCCCGGTTTTGCCGACGGCAATGTGGCGGACATCGCCTGCATCGGTCGGCAGCAAGAGATCCTGCTGCACCTTACGCACGCCGGTGTCGGTGTATTGCGCGTGTACACGACGCTCAGGCACTTCGTCACGAGCGTTGATGTCGCGCAGCTCACGATAATCGACAACCGTATAGGCGCCGTTGCTCTCGGACGAGAGCGTGCCCGGGTAGGCGAACAGATCGTCCTTGAAGGGTTTGAGTTCGAGAGCATTGGCGTAGGCGGCACAAGAGAGCGACAAAAGAATCGCCATCAGCAGGGCCGGGAGGCCGGAGGAAGGCAAGCGGAACCGGAAGCAGGAACGAAAGGCCATCCCTCAGCCATGCGTTTTTCGGCTTCGGTTTGTCAATCCTGCAGCACGCCGCCGGCGCCTTCCAGCGCCTCGCGCGTGTCGACGTCGACGGCTGCCCCTTCGCCGATCTCGACATCGATGACATCGAGCCCTTCGGCCTCGACCAGATGGCGGGCGCCGGTATCGCCTTCGAGGTGAGCGATCGCGGCAAACAGCGAACGCGGCAGCAGCACCGGATTGCCGCGCCGCCCGTCGTGCGAGGCCCGCACCACCGATCGGCCTTCGGACCTGCGGAACGCCTCAATCAGCCTGTCGAGGTCGGCCGACGCGACGCCAGGCATATCGCCGAGGACAATCATGGCGCCGGCGGCGTCGCCGGAAATCTTGGCGATGCCGGCCTTCAGCGATGAAGACAGACCCTCGCCGAAATCCGGATTGTCGGCGAGGGTCACATCGAGGCCAGACAGTGCACTGCGCACGCGCTCGCGCTGGTGGCCAGTGACGACGATAGTGGCCCCGGCTTTCGAACCGACCGCGCGTTCGGCAGTGCGACGGACCAGCGGCTTGCCATCGAAGAGCGCCAACAGCTTGTTCGGCCCGCCCATGCGGCTGGAGCGGCCGGCGGCCAGAAGCACGATCTCGACCTTTGGTTCGGCTTTGGCCGGCAATGGCTCGCGCGGCTGCGGCCGCGTCGGAATTTCCATCAACAGCCCGCCGACACCCATGCCGGCAATATCCCTGGCGGTCACGTCGAGACCGGCGATCAGCCGGTCAAGCACCCAGTCGAAGCCGTTCTCCTTGGGACTGCGGGCGCAGCCCGGCGCACCGATGATGCGCTTGCCGCCTAGAGTGCCTAGCACCAGCAGATTGCCGGGATCCACCGGCATGCCGGCGCGGATGACAGTGCCGCCTGCCTTTTCGATAGCAGCGGGAACGACGTCGCCGAAATCGGCCATCGCCGAGGCGCCGAAGATAACCACCATATCGTTGTCGCGGATCAGCGAGGCCGCAGCCTCGGCGACGGGGATAATTTCATGCAGGGTTCGACGCTCCGCCGTCAGCCTGCCGCCCGAACGCGTCAGGCGCGCTTCGGTGACGCGCAGCGTCTTGTCGAGCACGCTGGGTTTGATGCCGGGCAGCACCGTCTGGATGACGCCGACGCGCACCGGCTGATAGGCGTTGACCGCAAATATCTCGCCGCCGGCGCAGATCCTTGCCACGGCATCGACCAAAGCGGAGGCGACCGCAAATGGGATGATCTTCACCGTTGCTACCATCTGACCTTTTTCGACCGGCGCATGCTGCGCGAGCGTGGCGATGGTGATCGTCGGATCGACGGCGTTGATGGCGTTGATCATCGCCGCGTCGACGGTGAACATGCCGGCAGCCTGCGCATGGAGGTTGACCCTACCTGTCGCGGCGGGCTTCGCCTCGATGTTGCGATGGATCATGGATGCGGCAATCTTTTCGGCGGCGACGTCCTCGCTGAGATCATCGGGCGCCAACACCGCCGCTACGACCTCGGAAATGCCAGCGGCCTTCAACAGGGACACATCCCCGGCGCTTAGCCTGTGCGCCTTGCGGAAGCGGCGCTCTCCGACTGTGGTGGCGTGCGCAAGCACTGCCCCTTCGGCCGTATCGATCGCAACGGGACCAAATTTCACGCGACCGCGCCTTTGGATTCGAGGCCGCGGGAGCGAAAGGCGTGGATCGCTTGCGCCAACACCGCGACGGCGATCTCGGCCGGGCTGGCAGCCCCAATGTCGAGGCCGATCGGGGCATGAATGCGGGCGATCTGGTCGGCGGTCGCTCCCGAAGCCAGCAGGCGTTCCACACGTTTGGCGTGGGTCTTGCGGCTGCCGAGCGCGCCGACATAGAAGCAGCCGGCGTCGAGCGCCGCCTTCAGCGCGAAATCGTCGATCTTCGGATCGTGGGTGAGAGCGGCCAGCGCCGTATAGCTATCGAGCGGCTGACGCGTCAGCACATCCTCTGGCCATTCGGCATGCAGCGCGATATCGGGAAAACGATCGGGCGTGGCAAAGGCCGTGCGCGGATCGATGATCTCGACAGGATAGCCGGCGATCCTGGCCATCGGTGCCAGCGCCTGGCTGATGTGGACGGCGCCGATCACCACCAGGCGCGGCTGCGGCAGATGTGCGTTGAGGAAGAAGGTCCGTCCCTCAGCTTCGACCGAACCGGAATTGCCCGTGCGAAATGCCTTGGCGATGGCCGCCCCGAGTTCGCCGGCTACCCGGTCGCCCTCGCGCACGACACGGTCGCGGCCGTCGCCGAGATCGGTGACCAGGATTGCCGCGCGGCGGGCGCGGCGTTCGGCGTTGAGTGTCTTCAGCGCATAGGGATCCATTCGAGATCAACCCAATCTTTCTACATAGACCCTGATGCGGCCGCCGCATGACAGGCCGACTTGCCAGGCGGTCTCGTCTGCGACGCCGAATTCGAGCATTTTGGCCTTGCCGCTATCGATAACATCGACCGCCTCGGCGACCACGGCGCCTTCGACGCAGCCGCCCGAGACGGAGCCGTGGAAATTGCCTTCGGCGTCGATGACCAGGTGGCTGCCGACCGGGCGCGGCGCCGAGCCCCAGGTCTCGACCACGGTGGCAATGGCGACATCCTTGCCGTCCTTCATCCAGCCCTCCGCGATGATCAGCGGGTCGCGGGCCTCATCGAGATAGATACTGCGTTCCATGATTTTCTCCCTGGCAGACATGTGGTTATGCGACGCGCTTCACGCCAGCCTCGATCCACGGGCGCGCGTCGACCGAACGCATAAAAAACAGCACGGTTGCCAGCGACCGGTCCGCCACATAGTCCGCACCGGTCAACAGATCGAGCGTCTCGTCGATCGTCCGCGGCGCCGGACGCGGTTTTCAACTCGGTCATCCTGTCTTCGCCGACGCGGCCATCTGAAAGCCTCTACAAAGCGTGATAGCCGCGGTTGTGATAGATCAGCGGCCGCAAATTATCGCCGATGCGCAAACCTGTAACCTTGCCAAAAAGCACACGGTGGGTGGCCAGATCCTTGGAGTCGATCAGTTCGCAGTCGAAGACGGCGAGCGCACCCTTCAGCGTCGGCGCACCGGTCGAGATCACATCCCATTCGGCCAATGCGAAACGCTCCTCGACCGGCAGGCCGGTAATGCCGGAAAAGCCGATCGACAGCGGCTCCTGATCCGAAGCCAACGTGTTCAGGGCAAATTTGCCGTTTTCCACGAACGGCTCGTTCTTGGGATTTTCACGATTGAGGCAAACCAGGATGGTTGGCGGCGTATCCGACACCGAGCAGGCCGCGATCACCGTCGCGCCGCGCCTGCCGGCAGGGCCATCGGTGGTGATTACATGCACATGGCCAGCAAAATGGGCCATCGCGTCGCGGTAGGCCTGCGGCCCGATGTCATTCTTCTTCAGCACCGATGATTTTCCACTAGTCAGAACCAACCGTTATATATGGGGGGATATTGCAGGCCACAAGCGAAGTGCTTGACCTATATCCCGAATTCGCGTGTTGCGCCAAAGCTGGCCAGCCTTTAGGTCTTGACGGCATTGGCGCCGGCAGAACACGCGATCGGCTCGGAGGAATTCTTCGCTCGCATGCGACCTTGGACAACCACAATAGCGGTGCTGGCCTGGCTCTCGGTCGCCGGCAGTGCGAGCGCCGAGACGCTGCGGGTCGGCGTCGCGGCTCCTTTGTCGGGGCCGTCGGCGATCCTCGGCAAACAGATCGAGGCCGGCGCGACAATGGCGGCTGAAGCTGACGGTACCGAGATCAGGACGATCGATGACGCCTGCACGGCCGACGGTGGCGCCGCCGCCGCGCGGGAATTCACCGCGGCCAAGGTCAACGTCGTCATCGGGTTTTTGTGCACCGACGCAATCGAGGCGGCTCTGCCGATCCTCAAGGGTGCCGGCATACCGGTGATCACAGTCGGCGTTCGCACGGAAAGCCTGACCGACCGGCGCGCCAAGACCGGATGGCCGATCTATCGTCTCGGGCCGCGCGGCGACGACGAGCGCAATGCCGTCGCTGCCATCCTCACCCGCCTATGGCAGACCGAGCTGTTCGCCATCGTCGACGACGGTACGATCTATGGCCGCGAAATGGCCGAGACATTTCGGGCAGCCGCCGAGCAAGCGGCGCTGAAGCCGGTTTTCGTCGACACGTTCCGGCCGCAGCTCGACAACCAGATCGGCCTGATCGGCCGACTTAGGAAAGCCGGCGCAACGCATGTCTTTGCCGGCGGCGACGGCGATGATGTCGCCATTATGGGCCGGGATGCTGGCCAGCTACATACCGGCATGGTGTTTGCCGGCGGCGAAGCGTTGCGCGCGCCGCTCGGCGACGTGCCTTATGCCGACGGCACGCTGATGATCGCGCCGCCCGAATGGGTCGATGTCGCCGACCCCAAGGTGCTGCAGAGCTTTGCCGGACAAAACATCGTGCCGGAAGGTTACACGCTGCCCGCCTATGCCGCGGTCGAGATCGCCAAGTCGGCTTCAGCATTGACGCAAAGCTCCGGCGAGAGGCTGGTCAACGTGCTGACCGCGCATGACTTCACCACGGCGATCGGACCGATCCGCTTTGACGAAAAAGGTGACCTGACGCAAAATCCTTATCGAGCCTTCCGTTTCGACGGCGGCCGTTTCGTGCCGGCGGAGAGCCAATGATGTCCAGCACAGGGATGTTCCATGCGGGTCCGCGCAATCTCATCACGGACGTCGCCGGCCTGCGTGTCGGCAATGCGGCGAATGCCAAGCTGAAATCGGGTGTGACCACCGTCATCTGCGACGAACCGGCCGTGGCCGGCGTGCAAATCCTGGGCGGTGCGCCGGGCACCCGCGAAACCGACCTGCTCGAGCCGCACAATTCGATCCACGCCATCCATGCCCTGGTGCTTTCGGGCGGGTCGGCTTTTGGCCTCGACGCCGCGTCGGGGGTGCAGGCGGCATTACGTGAAAGGGGCATCGGCGTCGAGGTCGGCGGCTTTCGCGTGCCGATCGTGCCGGCGGCGATCCTGTTCGACCTGCGCAATGGCGGCGACAAGGATTGGGGCCGGTATCCGCCTTACCGTGACCTTGGCTACGAAGCCGCGCAAGCCGCCGCGATAGACTTTGCGCTCGGCACTGCCGGCGCAGGTAGCGGGGCTTTGAGTTCCGGCCTGAAGGGCGGGCTCGGCTCGGCCTCGACAGTGCTGGACAGCGGCGTCACCATCGGCGCGCTCGCCGCCGTCAACCCGACCGGCTCGGTGACGGTCGCAGGGACCCGCCATTTCTGGGCGGCGCCGTTCGAGATCGGCGACGAGTTCGGCGGGTTAGGCTATCCCCACCCGATGCCTGACGACGCCAGAATGGTCCTGCTGAAGTTCCGTGACAAGCATGCGACAGAACAGGCGGAAACCGGCGCCAACACGACCATCGCCGTGATCGCCACCGATGCGGTACTCACGAAGGCCGCCGCCAAACGTCTGGCGATATCGGCGCATGACGGCTTTGTCCGTGCCATTTGGCCGACACACACGCCCGCAGACGGCGATCTGGTCTTCGCGCTGGCAACGGGCAAGAGCGGCATCGAGCTCGCACCCAACGATGCCGTCGATCTCTACGCCGCGGCCGGCGCCACGATGGCACGCGCCATCAGCCGCGGCGTCTTTGCCGCGACGCCGGCCGAGGGCGATCTGTTCCCGGTCTGGTCGTCGCGCTGAACGCGCAACGCTCATTCGGGTGAGCCGTAATCAGACTGGATTATGATCAGGTGGGTTCGGATTTTTCTTCCTCGAAGGTGACCGCAACATCCGAGTTTGCCGACAGCCGCACCTTCTGGCCCTCGACCTCGGCGACAAGGCTGAGAGGAATGAAGTGGTGATGGCCCCTGTGAGCGCCCTCGCCGCTGTCGCGCTTGGTCAGCTTTATGCGATCTCCGTCAACCTTGTCGACGGTACCGACATGGACGCCGTCGGCGCCGATCACTTCCATACGTTCGCGAATCTTGGCTGCATCTGTCATGGGGGTCTCCCTTAGAGCGCCGCGCGTCCTTTTGAACGCGCAAAGGACACTCTAAACATTTTGAATCAATGCATCGTGCCTTCCGAAAATCGATCCTGATTTTAGGAAGGCACGATGCGGTGAAGCTGCCGACAATAACAAACGACGGCCGGATTGGATGCATCGACTTTGTGTTTCAGTCAGCACGATCTTTTGACGGCATCGTGATAGGAATTTAACGGCGTCGACCGCCGGAATGGAAAGTCCCATGCGAAATCTTGCCCTGTTTGCCGTCTGCCTGCTTGCCCCGCTCGCAACTTTGGCCGCCGCCCACGCAGGCGATGTCGCCGAGCTTGAGATCCTCGGCTTCAGCCGTGATGGCGGGGTCTTTGCCTTCGAGGAATACGGCGTCCAGGACGGATCCGGATTTCCCTATGCGATCCGCTATTATATCGACACGGCCGACGACAGTTTCCTCAAGGGCTCGCCGATACGTGTCCGGCTCGACGACGAGAATGCCACGGTGGCCGCAGCGCGGCTGCAGGCCCGGCAAAGGGGCGAAGCGATCGTCAGTCAGGCGGAACTCACGGCAAATCGCGGCATCACCGCCGGCTTCAACCCGGTGACCGAGCTTTCTGCCGATCCCTTCCGCATGGTGGTCAATCCGCGCCCGATCTTCTCGCCGGTCGACGATCCGCTCGAGTTCCGGCTCGACCAGATCGGCATGAACGACACCGAACGCTGCCAGAGCCAGGGCGAGATCAATGGCTTTCGCCTGCTGCGCATCGAGGCGAAGGATGGCGGCCAGACGAGGATCATTCACGAGGACAAATCGATCCCGCAAAGCAGAGGCTGTCCGAATGGCTACCAGATCGGCGCGGTTCAGACATTTTCGCTGGATAGCCTCAGCGCCTATGCCGTGCTGATCGCGGTGCGCCAATACGGCTTCGAAGGGCCGGACTATCGCTGGATCGCGGTAACCGGTCGCCTGTGAAGTTCCCCGCCATGCGCTATCGCGCTCTGGGCCGTCTCCGCCGCTCCTTGCCGCCGCTGCGCACCGCATTTGCCGGTGCCTTGTTGTGGGCCATGGCGATGGGCGCCAGCGCGCTGCTCAATCTGCTGTTGTACGATTGGGAGACCCCGGCGAAGGTCCGCTTCGTCTCGCTGCTTTATGCTGCCGGCGGCGCGCTGGCCTTCCCGGTTGGGCTGTTTCTGGCGCGGCTCGTCTCGCTCGGACGCCACTGGGAAATCGCCCTCGCCGCCGCCTTCGTCTGCCTTCTCGCCGCGACAATTACCTTCACCGGCGGCCTCTTTGGGCTGCAATACCGCTCCTACTATGTCCAATGGCATGCACCCGCGCTCACCATCACCTGGGTTTTCCAGTTCGTGTTCACGATGTTGACGGCGCTCTACCAGTTCGTCGTCCTCGGCATCCGGCTGTATTTTCCGCTCGGTTTCATTGCGCTAGCTGTCGCCAGCGTCTGGTTTGCGCGCCAGCAACGTTGAGCATTTTGCCTGCCTCTGTTAGGACGCGGGCAAATGCTCTCGCAAGTCAGGACCGACTGATGATCCCTCGCTACTCCCGGCCGGAAATGGTGGCCATCTGGTCGCCCGAAACCCGGTTCCGCATCTGGTTCGAGATCGAGGCCTACGCCTGCGACGCATTGGCCGAGATCGGCGTCATCCCGAAGGAGGCCGCCAAGACCATCTGGGAGAAAGGCGGGGCGGCGAAGTTCGACGTCGAAGCCATCGACGAGATCGAGCGCGTCACCAAGCATGACGTCATCGCCTTTCTCACCCATCTTGCCGAATTCGTCGGGCCGGACGCCCGCTTCATCCACCAGGGCATGACATCCTCCGACGTCCTCGACACCTGTTTTGCCGTGCAGCTCACCCGCGCCAGCGACATCCTGCTGGCCGACATTGACGGGCTGCTTGCGGCGCTCAAGCGCCGCGCCTTCGAGCACAAGGACACCATCACCATCGGCCGCAGCCACGGCATCCATGCCGAGCCGACCACCTTCGGCGTCAAGCTGGCGCAGGCCTATGCCGAATTCTCGCGTTGCCGCGAGAGGCTGGTGCATGCACGCGAGGACATCGCCACGTGCGCCATCTCTGGTGCGGTCGGCACCTTCGCCAATATCGACCCTTATGTCGAAGAATACGTGGCCAAGAAACTCGGACTGAAGCCGGAGCCGGTGTCGACGCAGGTGATCCCGCGCGACCGCCACGCGATGTTCTTCGCCACGCTCGGCGTGATCGCCTCGTCGATCGAGCGGCTGGCGATCGAGGTGCGCCATCTGCAGCGCACCGAGGTACTTGAAGCAGAAGAGTACTTTTCACCCGGACAGAAGGGCTCGTCGGCGATGCCGCACAAGCGCAACCCGGTGCTGACCGAGAACCTGACCGGCCTTGCCCGCATGGTGCGCTCCTTCGCATTGCCGGCAATGGAGAATGTGGCGCTCTGGCACGAGCGCGACATCTCGCATTCCTCGGTCGAGCGCATGATCGGGCCCGACGCGACGGTGACGCTCGATTTCGCGCTCTCACGCCTGACCAGCGTCGTCGACAAACTGCTAGTCTACCCCGACAACATGCTGAAGAACATGAACAAATTCCGTGGCCTTGTGCATTCGCAGCGCGTGCTGCTGGCGCTGACGCAAGCCGGTGTTTCGCGCGAGGACGCCTACCGGCTGGTGCAGCGCAACGCCATGAAGGTGTGGGAGCAAGGCGCTGATTTTCTTGAGGAACTTTTGGCCGACAAGGACGTTGTCGCAGCCTTGCCCGAGGCCGAGATCCGCGAGAAATTCGACTTGGGCTATCATACCAAGCACGTCGATACGATCTTTAGCCGAGTGTTTGGAGAAGCCTGATGATTTCGTCGGCCGGAGATTTCGATTTCCTCGCCCTGCCCGGGCGCGGCAATTCCGGGCCGGATCATTGGATGTCGCATTGGTGCCGGGTGTTCCCCAATTCGAGCCGCGTGCTGCAGGCCGAGTGGGACCGGCCGAAGCCTGAAGACTGGATCGGCCAGTTGGATGCCGCGGTGGCCGCCGCACCGCGCCGCGTCGTGCTGCTTGCGCATTCGCTGGCGGTGGCGACGGCGGTGAAGTGGGCTGCCGGCGCCAGTCAAAGCCAGCTCGACAAGGTCGCGGCGGCATTCCTGGTTGCCGCGACCAATGTCGAGGATACCGATCCCTCATTCGACGCGGTGCGCCCGTTCGCGCCGATGCCGCTGAAGCGCCTGCCCTTCCCGGCATTGGTGGTGGCGAGCCGCAGCGACCCACGCGTCACCTTCGACAAGGCGACCGCCTTTGCCGCCGCCTGGGGCGCAGATGTCGCCGATGCCGGCGATCTTGGCCATATGGGAAACGAGGCCGGCCTCGGCGTATGGCCAGCGGGCCTGCTCATGCTTGGCCGCTTGTTCGAAAAAGCAAACCTCTAACCTACGCCTTACCGGGAACCGTCCTTATCACCGTGCCCCACGGATCCTCGCGGGTGGTCTCGCTTGCGGCATTGTCCGAACGCATCTCGACCCAGGCCAAGCCGGAGCGGGCGGGATCGCGGCGACCGGCGCCCGCGCTCTGCCACGCATTTGCGCCAATGTGGTGATGATAGCCGCCGGACGACAGGAACACCGCCGCGCCACCGTACTTTGCCACTGTGTCGAAACCGAACTCCTGATGCCACCATGCTTCGGCTTCTTCCGGCCTGCCGACCCGCAAATGGACGTGGCCGATAATGCTGTTTTCCGGCGCGCCCTGCCAGCCGGCGTCACCGGCCGGCACTTCGGCAATGACCGACGGAATGTTCAGCCGCTCCGTCGCCATCGCGATCTTGTCGCCATTCCATTTCCAATCCTGGGGGCGGCGGTCGGCATAGATCTCGATGCCGTTGCCTTCCGGATCGGTCAGATAAAGAGCCTCGCTGACCAGATGGTCGGATGCGCCCTCGATGCCGATCTTACCGGCGATGGCGTGATTGATCCAGCGGCCGAGATCGGCCCGGCTGGGTAGCAGGAAGGCGGTGTGGAAAAGACCGGCGCTGCGCGGGTCATCGGGTTTCGCAGCCGGATCCGCTTCGATGTCGAGCAAAGGGCGATTGACTGCGCCGAGCGTAATCGTGCCGCCGGAGCGGGTCAGTTCCTGCAAACCGACGACTTTGCGATAGTAGGCAGCGAGATTTTCTGCATCGCGCGCCCGCAAGCCGACACGGGCAACGCTGACCGGGGTCGTCGCGGCAAAAGGCAGTTCGCTCATCAAAGTGCTCCGTTCAGCCGGCGCTCGACAAGCTTCCAACGAAGGAACCCGGCGCCATCAATCATTCTACGCCGTGTCCGTGCCAAAATCTCGGAACAGCCATTCTTTCTCAGCGACAGATCGTCGATCGCGATCGTTCACACAAGAGCGCAAGAAGCGAACATGGTGTTCACAATAGCGAGCAGAACCGGGCTGATGAGAGGCCGTTTGCGTGTCGCTGTTGAGTTCATACCCGGTTGCACCCGACAGCGCCTCTCGCTACATGCGCGCCATGAAAGTCAGGGAAGCAGATATTCTCATCGTGCCGGGCTACACCAATTCCGGCCCCGATCATTGGCAGAGCCGCTGGCAGTCGAAACTATCGACAGCGCGCCGCGTCGAACAGACGGAATGGTCGAAGCCGGTGCGCGAGGATTGGACGGCCGGTGTCGCCAAGGCGGTTAACGAGGCCGAGCGGCCGGTCGTCATTGTCGCTCACTCGCTTGGCGTCGCCGCGGTCATCCAGGCATTGCCTCGGTTCGAGCGACCGGTCGCCGGCGCTTTCTTCGTGGCGCCGCCCGATGTCGCCAACCCTGAGATAAAGCCGAGGCACCTGATGACCTTCGGCCCCTACCCGCGTGACCCGCTGCCATTTCCGTCGGTGGTGATCGCAAGCCGCAACGACCCGTTCTGCGCCTTCGGCGTCGCCGAGGACATTGCCGCGGCGTGGGGCTCGCTGTTCATCGACGCCGGCGATGCCGGTCATCTCAACGCGGATTCCGGCTTCGGCCCATGGCCCGAAGGTTCGATGACGTTCGCGAAATTCCTGACGGATCTCTAGAGCGGTTCATCGTTTCACGGAAACGGCGAACCGCTCTATCTCTTTGTTTTGACGCAATTCCGGACGGAAAACCGTTTCACACTTTTCCTGGAATTGCTCTAGGAAGCGATCGAATCCCTGACGCTGCTCAGCAGGGTCTTTGCCCCAAGCGAAATCAGCGAATGCTCGGAACCCAACGCCAGCAGCCGGTAGCCCATCGACACCACGCGACCGGCAACGGCCGGTTCCATCACATAGATCGCCGCATGCTTGCCGGCCTTGCGGGTGCGCTCGGCGATCGAGGCGACGGTCTCCATCATGCTCTCCAGCGTCGAACTGACGGTGGTCCCCTTCGACCAGGCGATCGAGAAATCCGACGGGCCAAGGAAGATCCCGTCGATACCCGGCGTGTCGAGAATGCCGTCGAGTGCATCAAGCGCGGCGCGCGTTTCGACCATGGCGAACGCCATGGTGCGCTGGTTGCTGTCGCGCAGCCAGTCGGCATAATCGCCCTTGCCATGGCGCGGAAAAGCATAGGTGGGACCCCAGGAGCGCTCGCCGAGCGGCGGGTATTTCATGGCGGCGGCAAACAGCTTTGCGTCCGCCACCGAATTCACCATCGGCGCAATCACAGCCTCGGCGCCGAAGTCGAGCGCGCGGCTGGCCATGTCGAAGCGGCCGACCGGGATGCGCACCAAAGCCGGCTTGTTGGCGGCCAGCACCGGCACAAGCCCGCGCAGCACGCTGTCCTCGTGATGGCCTCCATGCTGCATGTCGAGCGTAACCGCGTCGAACCCTTGCCTGGCCAGTATCTCGACCGTCAAGGCATCCGGCACGCCGGACCATGCGGTGAACAGCGTCTCGTCGACCGCAAGGCGTGACTTCAGGGACATTGGCGATTTCCTCTTTGCTTGCAGCAATTCAGCCGGAAATGACCGCAAAGGCAAAGAAAAACCGCGCGGTTAGGCCGGGCGGTCGATTGGTCCAGCATTCGATCGGTACCGGCTGAAAAATCAGGTGTTCTTGATCTGCTCGATCGCCTGCGCCATCAATTCATCCATGGTGCGGCGGATCTGATGGTCCGACTGGTCGATGCCCGCCGCATCGAAATCCTTGCGTATCTTGCGGAAAACGTCGTGATCGCCGGCTTCCTCGATGTCGCTGACGACCACTTCCCTGGCATAAGCGTCGGCATCGGTGCCGGATTTGCCGAGCTTTTCGGCAGCCCACAGGCCGAGCGCTCTGTTGCGGCGTGCCGCAGCCTTGAACCGAAGTTCCTCGTCGAATGCGAATTTGCGCTCAAAGCCCTCTTCGCGGTCTTTCATGCTGCTCATGGCATCCCTCCGTGAAATCCGATTCGTTGTGCCAATATGTGTTGCCGGAGCACAAACCAAAAGGGCGCAGGCCGGTCAATATGCTACATTGCTTGCTGCGCTGCGGCATTTCGGTGCCCGAAAGCGGTTGATTGAAAGGATTTGCCGATTGAGCAAACAGTGCGATTGGGATAGACACCGGCATTGAACCCCACCGTCGCCATCTTATTTTAGGCAGACGGACAGGAACTGGTCGCTTGCCGCCTGCCCGCAAATCCAGAGAAAAATCAGATGAAAAATCGCCGCCGCATTTATGAAGGCAAGGCCAAGATCCTTTATGAGGGACCGGAGCCTGGCACGCTGATCCAGTTCTTCAAGGACGACGCTACCGCTTTCAACAAGAAGAAGCATGAAATCGTCGATGGCAAAGGCGTGCTCAACAACCGCATTTCCGAGCACATCTTCAACCACCTCAACCGGATGGGCATTCCGACCCACTTCATCCGCCGGCTCAACATGCGCGAGCAGTTGATCAAGGAAGTCGAGATCATCCCGCTCGAAGTGGTGGTGCGCAACGTCGCCGCCGGCTCGCTGGCCAAGCGCCTGGGCATCGAGGAAGGCACCGTGCTGCCGCGCTCGATCATCGAATTCTATTACAAGGCCGATGCACTCGACGATCCGATGGTATCGGAAGAGCACATCACCGCCTTCGGCTGGGCGAGCCCACAGGAGATCGACGATGTCATGGCGCTGGCCATTCGCGTCAACGACTTCCTTTCCGGCCTGTTCATGGGCGTCGGCATCCAGTTGGTCGATTTCAAGATCGAATGCGGCCGCCTGTTCGAAGGCGACATGATGCGCATCGTCGTCGCCGACGAGATTTCGCCGGATTCCTGCCGGCTGTGGGACGTGGCGACGCAGGACAAGCTCGACAAGGACCGCTTCCGCCGCGACATGGGCGGGCTGGTCGAAGCTTATCAGGAAGTTGCCCGCCGACTCGGCATCATGAACGAGAACGAGCCGCCGCGCCCAGCCGGGCCGGTGCTCGTCGCATCGACCGACGGTGTCAAAGGCAAGCCGCACTGATGGCTTGCCCGCTCAACAGATGAACAGGAACATGTCCAGCGTGATCAAGGCCCGCATTACCGTAACCCTCAAGAACGGCGTGCTAGACCCACAAGGCAAGGCAATCGAGCATGCGCTGTCCGCAATGGGTTTCGGCGGCATCGGCCAGGTGCGGCAAGGCAAAGTTTTTGATATCGAACTTGCCGAGAGCGACAAGGCCAAGGCCGAAGCGGATCTGAAAGCCATGTGCGACAAGCTTCTGGCGAATACGGTGATTGAGAATTACGCGGTGGAGATCGCCTGAGGTGAAATCAGCCGTCGTCCTGCTCCCCGGCCTCAATCGCGACCGCGACATGATCGCGGCGCTGACCAAGATTTCCGGCACGCCGCCGGTCACCGTCTGGCAGACCGACACCGACATTCCCGATGTCGACCTGATTGCCATTCCCGGCGGCTTTTCGTTTGGCGATTATCTGCGCTGCGGCGCCATTGCCGCGCGCATGCCGGTGATGCGGGCTGTCGCCGAAAAGGCGGCCAAGGGCGTCATGGTCATCGGCGTCTGCAACGGCTTCCAGATCCTGGTCGAGGCAGGCCTGCTGCCGGGCGCATTGATGCGAAACACCTCGCTGAAATTCGTCTGCCGGCAAGTCAAGCTGCAGATTGCTAATGCCAACACGATGTTTACCCGCCGCTATCAGCCGGGCCAGGTCATCCGCGCGCCGGTGGCCCATCATGACGGCAATTATTTCGCCGATGCCGAAACGCTGGCCCGCCTCGAAGGGGAAGGCCAGGTGGTATTCCGCTATGCCGAAGGCACAAATCCCAATGGCTCGATCAACGACATTGCCGGCATCGTCAACGGCCGCGGCAATGTGCTCGGCCTGATGCCGCATCCCGAGAACCTGATCGAAGCGGCGCATGGCGGCAGCGACGGCCGGGCGCTGTTCGAAAGCGCGCTGGGCATCGCCGCTTGATACCTTCAATTTTCCTCCTGGAGCCACGGTCATGAAACTCTATTCGCGGCCGTTGTCGCCCTATTCGTCGATCGTGCGGGCGTTGGCCTACATCAAGAACGTGCCGCTCAAGCTCATTGCACCGCCGCCGGGGTTTCCCATCCCGGAGGCGTTTCGTGCCATCTCGCCGTTGAACCGGATTCCGGTGCTGATCACCGGCTCCGGTGAAACGATCTTCGAATCGGTGGTCATCGCCGAATATCTGGAGGAGCGCTTTCCCGAGCCGGCGCTGCTGCCGAGGGACTCGAAGGACCGGGCGCTGGTGCGCATGTTCGCCCGCATCACCGACCTCGACGTGCTCGCCCCGACGATGAAGCTGTTCGAACTCTATTTCGTGCCGCAGCGCAACGAGGCGGAGATCAAGGCACAGTTCGCCCGATTGCATCACGGGCTTGCGGCAATCGAGGCCCGCATGGCGCATGGCCCGTTCGCGCTCGGCGACGACATCTCCTTCGCCGATGCCTGGCTGACGCCGACCCGCTTCGTCTTCAACAATTTCAGGGCGACGATCGGCCGCCCCGATTTGCTTGACGCCTATCCGAAATTCGATGCCTACGAGCAGATTGCCTTGCAGCATCCGGCGCTGTCGCGCGTCTGGGGTGAGATGACAGACGGTCTGAAGGTGTTTCTGTCCGAACTCGAGATGGGCGCCGCTTGAACATGAGACCGACGACCACGCGCCTCGCCGTCGCTACTGCCGCCGGGCTTGTACTCGCCTCATGCCAGTCAGGCTCGAAGAGCACGCCGGCGCCGGCGGGCAAGAGCGCGTCACTGCTTGCCATGGAACAGGTGGCAATCGCTGCCCACAAATGCTGGATCGCCAGCAAGGACCCTGCCTTCAAATCTTACCAGATGGCCAACGAACTGAATTCGTTTGGCGGCACGCCCCGCTTCCTGCTGGTGCCGGCCAAGCATTATGGCGGAAAGCCGCTGCTGGTCGTGCAGGCGCAAGGCAATTCGAGCCGCGTCGACGTGTTCGGCCCATTGATGGCGGAACCGCTCGGCGCGCGCATTGGCTCGGACATTGCCCGCTGGCAGGCGGGCAATCCGGCCTGCGGCGCTGCTGCCTAGCCCAATGGGTCGCCTGCTGCAGATCATCGGTCTGGTCGTCGGCCTGGCCGGGCTCGTCCTGCAGCTCTGCATCACCGTCCCGGCATCAATGGAAGCCGGCCGCGGCTTTGCCGGCTCGCTGGTCTTCTATTTCAGCTTCTTCACCATCCTGACCAACATCGGCGCGGTGCTCGTCCATGCCTCGTTGCTGTCGTCGACGGGTTATGCCTGGTTTCCGGCCTTTGCCGCGCCACGGATGCGGGCGGGCGTAGCAGTCGCCATAACGCTGGTCCTCATCGTTTATGCAACGGTCCTGGCGCAGCTTTGGCAGCCGCAAGGGCTGTTCCTGCTCTGCGATGTGCTCCTGCACTATGTGACGCCGGTGTTGTTCGTGCTGTGGTGGCTTGTGGCAGGCGCCGACGGCTCGACGCGGTGGCGCGACATCTCCTGGTGGATGATCTATCCGATTGCCTATCTGGCCTACGCGCTGGTGCGGGCGCCGATTGCCGGTGAAGTGCCCTACCCGTTCCTCGATCTCGCCAAGAACGGCGCGACCAGCGTCGCCGTCTCGGCTCTGGCCATCACCGGGCTCTTTCTGATGCTGTGCATTGTGGCGGTGCTTGTGGACCACGGTGTCACGCGGATCAGGGCGGCGGGCGTCCGCTAAAGCGCTCGAACGCATCAGTCCCAGAACGGCCTCAGACCTTCACGATGGGCATCGCAGCGCGAAATGCCGATGTCCTTGAGCTGGGCGTCGGTCATCTCGAGCAGGACCAGCCGGCTGCGCCGGCGATCCAGCAGGCTGTCGATCCATCGGACGAATGACGTGACCACTTGCACGAGCCGGCGAACATAGGATCTCCGGTCCGACGAGCGGCTTCCGGTCAATTCAACTGCGGCGCAGCGGATTGTCTCTATTGTACCCATTTTCTTTCTGCCAAGATTGCAATTGTGCCCTTTTGTATTGCCCGTTTCATATGTATTGACTCTCACTTCGGTGCAATGTAGAAAATTGTCACCATGACAACTTGGCTTCCAGACCTTACCGGCGGCACTGGCCCGCTCTATCAGCGGCTTGCCGCTTCCATCGAGACGGACATCGACCGCGGCTTGATCGGTGCAGGGGCAAAGCTGCCGCCGCAGCGCGATCTGGCATACGACATCGGCACGACCGTCGGCACGGTCGGCAGGGCCTATCAATTGCTGCGCGAGCGGGGACTGGTCAGCGGCGAGGTCGGCCGCGGAACCTATGTTCTCGCTCAACGGTCGGAGAGCGCAAAGGCGGATTTCCTGGGGCCGGTCGAACAAGGCACGCGCTATATGGATGCGCCCGGCGACAAGCTGCGCTTCGATAGCACCGCCGCACCGGATGTCGGCCAGGGTGCCATCGTCGCCGACGTGTTGACACGCACGGCGCAAGACCATCCGCATGAGATTTCAAGCTATACTCGTGATTTCCCGGACCGCTGGTTCGAAGCCGGCAGGCGCTGGCTGTCGCGCAATTCCTATCGCCCGGCGACGGATGCAATCGTTCCCACGCTCGGCACCCACGCCGCCGTGATGGCAACCATTGCGGGGCTCACCGCCCCCGGCGACTATGTCGTCTTCGAGCACCTCACCTATTCGCAGATCTCGCGCAGTGCCGGCCTGATCGGTCGCCGGACCGCACTGGTGGCGACTGACGACGAGGGCATCGATCCCCAGGATTTCGAGCGCGTCTGCGCACAAAAGCACCCGAAGATGATGTTTTTGATGCCGACGGCCAAGAACCCGACGCTGACAACGCTGTCGGCATCGCGCCGCGAGGCAATCGCGCATGTCGCCCGTCAATATAACGTCGTCCTGATCGAGGACGATCTCTATGGCGGACTGACCGATGACCCAACGCCTTTAATGGCCGAATATGCTCCCGAACGGACCATCGTTGCCGGCGGCCTGTCGAAATCGGTTGCGGCGGGTGTTCGCGGCGGCTGGCTCGCTTGCCCGCCGGCCTATCGTCACCGCATCCGGGTTGCCCACAAGATGATGACGGGCGGCCTGCCCTTTCTGCTGGCGGAGGTGGGCAGCCGGCTGGTGCTGTCCGGTCAGGCCGCTGAGGTGCGCAAGCGCAGCATTGCCGAGATCGGTGCGCGCATCGCGATCGTGCGCGAGACACTCGACGGCTTCGATTTCAAGGCGCTGGATAACGTGCCATTCGTCTGGCTCACTTTGCCGGACCCATGGCTTTCCGGCACTTTCAAGCAGGCCTGCCTCGAACATGGCGTGCTCATCGACGACGAGGACGAGTTCAAGGCAGGGCGTTCCGAACAGGCCTTTCACGGCGTACGGTTTGGCATCTCGCAACCGCGGCAGCGGGACGATATCGCGCACGGCGTCGCGGTAATCCGGCGGCTTCTGGACGAGGGCCGCGCCGGCTACGACAGCTTTTCCTGAACCGGCTTGAAACCGGCGGGTCGAGTGGCGATCTTTCGCTACTTGCGGTCAGCTGTTGCTTTCCATCGTTTTAGTCATCCAACGGGGTGTATCGGCTGCGACGCTTGCGATAAGACGGGACTCGATCTCAAGGACACAATTGCCGATCATGACCATTTCCAATTCCGTGCCGATCACTCCTGAACTCATTGCCGCGCACGGGCTGAAGCCCGACGAGTACCAGCGCATCCTCGACCTGGTCGGGCGCGAACCGAGCTTTACCGAACTTGGTATTTTTTCGGCGATGTGGAACGAGCATTGTTCTTACAAATCCTCGAAGAAGTGGCTGCGCACGCTGCCGACCACCGGGCCGCAAGTCATCCAGGGCCCGGGCGAGAATGCCGGCGTGGTCGACATCGGCGACGGCGACTGCGTCGTCTTCAAGATGGAGAGCCATAACCACCCCTCCTATATCGAGCCCTATCAGGGAGCTGCGACCGGCGTCGGCGGCATCCTGCGCGATGTCTTCACCATGGGCGCGCGGCCGATCGCGGCGATGAACGCGCTGCGCTTCGGCGCGCCGGACCATCCCAAAACCAGGCACCTCGTTGCCGGTGTCGTTTCCGGCGTCGGCGGCTATGGCAATTCCTTCGGCGTGCCGACGGTCGGCGGCGAGATCAATTTCGACGCCCGCTACAATGGCAACATCCTGGTCAATGCCTTTGCGGCGGGGCTTGCCAAGACTGATGCGATCTTCCTGTCGGAAGCCAAGGGTGTTGGCCTGCCGGTGGTCTATCTCGGCGCCAAGACCGGGCGCGACGGTGTCGGCGGCGCCACCATGGCCTCGGCCGAGTTCGACGACAAGATCGACGAGAAGCGGCCCACCGTGCAGGTTGGCGATCCGTTCACCGAAAAATGCCTGCTCGAAGCCTGCCTCGAACTGATGGCGTCCGGCGCCGTTATCGCCATCCAGGACATGGGTGCCGCCGGCCTCACCTGCTCGGCGGTCGAGATGGGCGCCAAGGGCGACCTCGGCATCGAGCTCGATCTCGACAAGGTGCCGGTGCGTGAAGAGCGCATGAGCGCCTATGAGATGATGCTTTCGGAGAGCCAGGAGCGCATGCTGATGGTGCTGCGCCCCGAAAACGAAAAACAGGCCGAGGCGATTTTCCACAAATGGGGCCTCGACTTTGCCATCGTCGGCAAGACCACCGACGATCTGCGCTTCCGCGTGCTGCACCAGGGCGACGAGGTCGCCAACCTGCCGATCAAGGATCTCGGCGATCAAGCGCCGGAATATGACCGTCCCTGGGTCGATCCGAAGAAGCCGGCGCCGCTGGCCGGCGATGCACCTCAAGCCGATGTGGCTGACGCACTGCTCAAGCTGCTGAGCGGACCGGACCTTTCCTCGCGCCGCTGGGTCTGGGAGCAGTACGACACGCTGATCCAGGGTAATTCCCTGCAGCTTCCCGGCGGCGACGCCGGTGTCGTGCGCGTCGATGGCCACCCGACCAAGGCGCTCGCCTTCTCCTCCGACGTGACGCCGCGCTATTGCGAGGCCGACCCTTACGAGGGCGGCAAGCAGGCGGTTGCCGAATGCTGGCGCAATCTTACCGCCACCGGCGCTCTGCCGCTCGCGGCCACCGACAACCTCAATTTCGGCAATCCGGAACGGCCGGAGATCATGGGCCAGCTGGTTGGTGCTGTGAAAGGCATCGGCGATGCCTGCCGGGCGCTTGGCTTTCCGATCGTCTCCGGCAACGTCTCCCTCTATAATGAGACCAACGGACAGGGCATCCTGCCGACACCAACCATCGGCGGCGTCGGTCTGATTGCCGACTGGTCGAAAATGGTGCGCATCGGCTTTGCCGCCGAAGGCCAGATGATCGTGCTGGTCGGCGCGCCGACGATATGGGGCTCGCATCTTGGCCAGTCGGTCTATATGCGCGACATCTTTGGCCGCGCCGACGGCCCGCCGCCGCCGGTCGATCTCGGCCACGAGAAGCGGGTCGGCGACCATGTGCGGGCACTGATCGCCTCCGGTGTCGTTACCGCGGCGCATGACGTTTCCGATGGCGGCATCGCGGTAGCGCTGGCCGAGATGGCGATGGCCTCCGGCATCGGCGCGACCATCCCCGGCCTGATCGGCACAGATCCAATCCCCGTCTGGTTCGGCGAGGACCAGGGCCGCTATCTCTTGACGCTGTCGATCGACCCGCAGAGCGAGCAATGGGACGCCATTCGCGAACAGCAAAACAAGCTCGGCGTTTTTGCGCCGTGGATCGGCTCGACCGGCGGCAGCGAACTGAAGCTGGGCGAGGCGCGTGCGATACCGGTCAGCGAATTGACCGACGCCCACGAATCCTGGTTCCCTCGCTTCATGGCAAATGAGGTCGTGGACCCGTGATGTGATCGAGAGGGCCGTTTCGCTGTGGTTCATCCGCCATTTCGACCATATCTATGAGATCACGACCTGAACAAGGAATCCTCATATGGCAATGGACGCCCACGACATCGAACGGCTGATCAAGGAAGGCATTCCCGACGCCAAGGTGACGATTCGCGACCTGGCCGGCGACGGCGACCATTATGCGGCTGAGGTTGTGGCCGAAAGCTTTCGCGGGAAAAGCCGGGTCCAGCAGCACCAGATGGTCTATGACGCGCTGAAGGGCAATATGGGCGGCGTGTTGCACGCGCTTGCCCTGCAGACCAGCGTGCCGGACTAATTCTACGCAAGCGGGAAGTCATGGCCAAAGGCGACAGCGATCCGGTTGCAGTCAGTGCCTATGCTTCCTTCGCCGAGCGCTATGACGCGCTGGCGCCGATCAAGCCGCACAACGCCCTTTATGAACGGCCAGCCTCGCTGGAGTTGCTGGGCGACGTGACGGGTCTGAACATACTGGACGCCGGTTGCGGCTCCGGTATCTGCTCGGAAAAGCTGGCTGGCTCAGGTGCGCGGGTAAGTGCCTTCGACATTACGCCGGAAATGCTGGCTCTGGCACGTCAGCGATGCGCTGGGCTCGATGTCGATATCCGGCTTGGCAACCTCGAAAGGGCTCTCGACTGGCTCGCGGATGGCAGTTTCGACCGAATACTTTGCTCGCTGGCGCTCGACTATGTCGAAAAACTGGAGCCGGTATTCGCTGAGTTTCATCGCGTGGCCTGCCCGGGCGGCTGGCTGGTGTTCTCTATGGGCCATCCAATGCGCGACTGGCAGGACACGCGCACGCGCGGGACGAAAACCTATTTTGAAACGAATCGCTGGGGCATGTATTGGGAGGTTTTGGGGAGCCCAAGCCCTATGTCGAATCCTATCGCAGGCCGCTCGGCGATATCCTCAACGGGCTTGCCGACACAGGCTGGACGCTCGATCGTTTCGTCGAGCCGGTTCCCGCGCCCGAGATGGAAATGGTCGACTCCAGGCATTTTGCCGAACTGAGTTTGGCGCCGGCATTCATATGCGTACGTGCGCATAAATAAATTCACCTTTTCGCCGACACGGCGATGATCGGCCCGACCGGATAGCTTCCACCCACAATCATCCGCTCGCCGTTCGACAGCGCCGAAACGACCCCGTCGAAGAAAAGCGCGTTGGGACAATTGAGCGCATCTCGAAACAGTCGCGCGAAGCTGCCGAGGCTGACCTCAGAGCGCGAGATCGCCAGCACGACAGTGTTTTCGTCACGCACGCCGATGCCATTGCGGATATAGCGCGATGTGCCGTTTTGCTCGAAGCGGGGATGAAGCCGGCCGTCGATCACCAGCATCGGGCCGGATTGCGTGGCAAACATCACGTCCAGTCTGGTCGCAGCATAGGCGCTTGTCTCCATGACCGCCGCCTTGCCGTCCTTCCGGACCAGGAAGACGCCATTCGGTTTCAGGAAGAAATTCCCTTCGCTGTCGGCGACGTTGATCGGCGCCTTCTCCCGGCCGTCTTCGACGAGAAGGCCGACCGGAGTCAGGTCTTGGTGATACATGCCGGCGTTCATGGCGAGCAGCACCGGCCGGCCATGATTCGCCATCGCCTTGTCGAATTTGTCCAGTGAACCGAAAGCCTTGCCGTCAAGGCCTGCATGGAACACACCGATGTCATAGTGGCGCAGATCGATTTCGCAGACGACATAGGCGACCGCCTCGAAGCTCGCGTCGCGGCACGGCGCCGGTAATTCACCGCCGACGACGAGAGATGGCTGTCTCGGCGACCTGGCCCACCAGATCAAGGACAGTGCGGCGAACAGAACGGCGAGGAGGAACCCGGCGAGATATCGTCTTTTCATCGCGCCTCGGGAAAGATGGTGGCCAACGCTCTTGGCCCAAGATCAGACGTTCCTTTGCGCCATTTGCATGGCAAGGCGGCAAACATCTTGTTTCGCGCAACCCATGGGTTTATTTGAAGGGTAATGTTCGAGCCTGACTCCCACAGGCATGAAAGGGTATTCCATGAGCGGCATCAACGACTACATCGACAATGAAGTGAAGGGCAACGACGTCGTTCTCTTCATGAAGGGCACGCCCGGCTTCCCGCAATGCGGATTTTCCGGCCAGGTCGTGCAGATCCTCGACTATATCGGCGCCGACTATAAGGGCGTCGACGTGCTGACGTCGGCCGAACTGCGGCAAGGCATCAAGGACTATTCCAACTGGCCGACCATCCCGCAGCTCTACGTCAAGGGCGAGTTCGTCGGCGGCTGCGACATCATCCGCGAGATGTTCCAGGCGGGCGAATTGCAGACCTTCCTCGTCGAAAAGGGCGTCAGCGTCAAAGGCGCCGCCTGACTTCTGTTTCTGCGTATGACCTTCCGCCTGCGATTTTCGGGGGTCATGCGCTAAGCGCCGGGGCAGCCCCCACCTTGGCAAAAAGTTCTGCCCGCTATCGGGCAATCAACGAATGGATGCGTCGGCCAGCCGGCGCATTTTCGTTTGAGGATCGGACTGGCCTTGGATCAGCAAGCACAAGCGCAGCAAAAGGCAAGCACCTTGCCCATTCCGCGCTGGGAATTCATTGCGCTGTGCGCGGCGCTGATGGCGCTCAATTCGCTGGCAATCGACATTATTTTGCCGGCGCTGCAGCAGATCGGCGCTTCGCTTGGCATCGAAAATGAAAACCACCGGCAATATGTTGTCACCGCCTATATCCTTGGCTTTGGCGGCGGACAGCTGTTCTTCGGGCCGATCTCGGACCGCTTCGGGCGCCGCGCGCCGCTTGTCGCAGGGCTGGTGATCTACGTCCTGGCGGCCGGCGCTGCGGCAATCGCCCCGTCATTCGCCACGCTTCTGCTATGCCGGGCGGTGCAAGGCATCGGCGCGGCGGCGACGCGCGTCATTGCCGTCTCGATCGTGCGCGATACGTTCGACGGAAGGCGCATGGCCGAAGTCATGTCCTTGATCTTCATGGTGTTCATGGCCATTCCGGTGGTGGCGCCCGGTATCGGCCAGTTCATCATGCTGTTTGCGACCTGGCATGTGATCTTCGTCACCATGGCAGCCGGCGCGCTGATCGTGTCCGCCTGGTCGCTGCTGCGCCTGCCCGAGACACTACACCCCGAATATCGCCGGCCGCTGACGCTGTCCTCCATCATCGGCGGCTTCCGCATCGTTCTCACCAACCGCATCGCGCTCTGCTACGCCTTTGCCAGCACCTTCATCTTCGGCGCCATGTTCGGCTTCATCGCCTCGGCCCAGCAAATCTATGTCAGCGTGTTCAATGTCGGCGAGATGTTCCCCGTCATCTTCGCGGGGGTTGCCGGCGTACTTGCTTTTTCGAACTACCTCAACTCGCGCCTCGTCGGCCGCATCGGCATGCGCCGTCTGTCGCAAAGCGCGCTGCTGCTGTTTCTGGCCATCAGCCTTGCCTGGCTGGTCGTTTCCATCGAAATAAAGATGCCGCTCTGGCTCTTCATTACCTTCTTTGCCTGCGCCATGGTCCCGTTCGGCGCGCTCGGCGCGAACTTCAACGCGCTCGCCATGGAGCCGCTGGGGCACCTGGCCGGCACTGCGTCGTCGATCCTTGGGTTCATGCAGACATTTCTTGGCGGCATTCTCGGTACGCTGATCGGCCAAGCCTTCAACGGCACGGTGACGCCGCTGGCCGCCGGGTTCTGCAGCGTGTCGGTGGCGGCGCTGCTGATGATCCTGCTGGCCGAGCGCGGCAGACTGTTCCAGCCGCATAACCCGCCGGTTTAATGCACATTGCGCGTGCGCCTAGGATGCACCCTCACTGACCGCGGTGAAGCGGGGGAACAGCGTACGTCCTGCGATTGCTCCACCCATACTGTCCGAAACGGGCAGTGGAAGAGCCTTGTCGAGCGCCTCGAGGACGGAAGCCACGAAGGCCCGATTGAGCGGACCATCGTCCCCTAGATGGGAGTAAGTGGCGCGCGGCTTGCCGATAAGCGTGCCGTTTCGGCGAATTGAGAACTGCAGCGTCAGGGTCATGCCCGCGGTTCCGGGCGGCGGCTTCCAACAGGCGAAGATCGCGGAGAACATCTCGTCTATGGTGTCGACGGAGTCGGGACTGCGACATGCGCGTTCCCCAGCGCTTGCTTCATTGACACCGGCAACCAAGGCAAGGGCAAAGGCCGTTGCAACAATTGCGGACCGAGGTTTCATTCGAGGTCTCCGGTTTCGCACAGGATTGGACAACTTTGGCAGCGAAGAGTTATTCCGCCCAGAGCTCGCGGCGCAGCTCCCGCCAGCTCTCCCGGTCCGGCGCGACCAGCAGGCCACCTCCGACATGCGACGGCAGATAGGCGCTGCCGTCGAAGCGCGCGGCATGGCCGCCCGCCTCCGCATGGATCAGCACGCCAGGCAGGTGATCCCAGGGCATCAGCTTGTTGTAGACGACGAAATGGCCGTGGCCGCTGGCCAGCAGGCGGTATTCGTGGGCGGCGCAGCGATAATTGAACTGCGATAGCGACTTGGTCTGGTTGCACGCCAAACGTGAGCGGTCCGGCTCGGGCACGTAGTGCCATGAGACCGCACCGGTCATTTCCGACATCGGCGCCGGTTTGGCGACATGGACCTTTTCCAGATTGCCATGGGCATGGCGGATATGGCTGCCGGCGCCACTAACGCCGATCAGCCAATCCTTGCCGACGGGATCGTGGATGATGCCGGCGACCGTCTCGCCCTTGATCACGACGCCAAGCATGACGCCGAAAAGCGGCACGCCGGAGGCGAAGTTGAAGGTGCCGTCGACCGGGTCGATGACGAAGGCGAGTTCGGCATCGCCGAGACCGTCGAGCAGCGTCGGGTCGTCGGAGCAGGCCTCCTCGCCGACGATCATTGCGTGGGGATAACGCTGGCGCAGCCTGGCGGTGATGAGCCGTTCGGCATTGACGTCGGCTTCGGTGACGAGATCGGCGGCCGAGGTCTTGCGACGGACGTCGCCCTCGCTCAACCGGCGAAAGCGCGGCATGATCTCGGCGACGGCGGCTTCCGACAGAAGGTCGGCAAGCCAGTCGATCGCGCTATCGTCAAATGTCATCGGGACGCCTGGTGGTGAGGGTTTCGTTGAGGGCGGCGAAATCGAACAGCTTCCTGTCGAGCAGATGCGAACGCCGCACATTGGTCATGGCGCGGATCATCGTGTCCTTGCGGCCAGGCATGCGCTTCTCGATGTCGTCGAGCATCGCCTTCATGGAGGTGCGCTGCAGGCCTTCCTGGCTACCACACAGATCGCACGGAATGATCGGGAATTTCATGGCGCCGGCGAATTTCTCGAGATCGGCTTCCGCACAATAGGCGAGCGGCCGCAGCACCATGACATCGCCTTCGTCGTTGAGCAGCTTCGGCGGCATGGCGGCAAGGCGTCCGCCATGGAACAGGTTCATGAAGAAGGTTTCCAGTATGTCCTCGCGGTGATGACCGAGCACCAGCGCCGAGCAGCCCTCCTCGCGGGCAATGCGATAGAGATGGCCGCGCCGCAGCCGCGAGCACAGCGAGCAATAGGTGCTGCCCTCGGCCAGCTTGTCGGTGACCACCGAATAGGTGTCCTGATATTCGATGCGATGCGGAATGGCATATCTATCGAGATAATCGGGCAATATGTGCTTGGGAAAGTTCGGCTGGCCCTGGTCGAGATTGCAGGCCAACAGCTCGACCGGCAGCAGCCCGCGCCATTTGAGATCGAGCAGCACGGCAAGCAGGCCGTAGGAATCCTTGCCGCCCGACAGAGCGATCAGCCAACGGTCGCCGGGTCTCACCATGGCGAAATCGTCGATCGCCTGGCGGGCAAGCCGCAACAGCCGCTTGCGCAGCTTGTTGAACTCGACGGAGGACGGCACATCGGCAAACAGCGGATGAAAGCCGCCTTCGGTATCGGCGACCGGTTCGAGTGTTTCGGCGTCTGGCAGCATATTCATGGCGCGTCGGCCCCAAGATCCTGTTGCCGCCCGCAGTAGCGCATCGGACCGAAAACCGAAATCGATTTCGGAATCACGCCGCGGAAAAAGAAACGAAAAAAGAAAAGGCCGCCTCGACGGGCGGCCTTCGATTGTATCGCGACGAACGCGCCGATCAGCGCGAATAGAATTCGACGACCAGGTTCGGTTCCATCTGCACGGCAAACGGAACGTCCGCCAGGCCGGGGATGCGTGTGAATGCCGCGGTCATCTTGTTGTGATCGGCCTCGATGTAATCGGGCACGTCGCGCTCGGCCAGCCCCACCGATTCCAGCACGATGACCAGCTGCTTCGACTTTTCGCGCACTTCGATGACATCGCCCGGCTTGCAGCGGTACGAGCCGATGTTGACGCGCTTGCCGTTGACGTTGACGTGGCCATGATTGACGAACTGGCGCGCCGCAAAGATGGTCGGCACGAACTTGGCGCGATAGACGACTGCGTCGAGGCGCGATTCGAGCAGGCCGATCAGGTTCTCCGAGGTGTCGCCCTTGCGGCGGTCCGCCTCTTCATAGACCTTGCGGAACTGCTTTTCCGAAACGTCGCCATAGTGGCCCTTCAGCTTCTGCTTGGCGCGCAGCTGTAGGCCGAAATCGGAAAGCTTGCCCTTGCGGCGCTGGCCATGCTGGCCGGGGCCGTATTCACGCTTGTTGACCGGGGACTTCGGGCGGCCCCAGATGTTTTCGCCAAGACGGCGGTCGATCTTGTACTTCGCGGATTCGCGCTTGCTCATCGCATTCCCTTTCAAAACAATGCACCCGGAACCTCATGGTCCGGGTGAAGGAAACGCGCCCTCCTCTGGCCTCAGTTTTCGAGACCTGACAGGGTTTTCCACGCAACGCGACGGAAAACCCACGGGACACGTCATTTCAAACAAGACATAGGGAAAGTAAACCGGCTTCCCAAACGTCTTGCACACATAAAGAAAACCACCGGGCATTGCGGCCCGGTGTTGGTGGGCTGGTTAAACGGAGATTTAACCGCTGTCAAGCTTCCGGCTGGCGCGAATCGCCGAACCGGATAGTGTTACGGTTGTAGAACGTGCCGGATGTGGCGGGAGGTTGCGCCAGCGGCATCAGGAAGGGACTGAAATCAGAGGAGCTGGAATTCGCATGAAGAAGTTCTTCCTTACGTTGGTAGGCGCCGCGGTGATGGCCGGCACGATGGCGGTCGCGCCCGAGCCGGCGCAGGCCCGGCATTGGCATGGGCACAGGCATCACCAGGTCTGCCGCATCGTGGTCAAGAAGAAGGTGGTGTGGCGCCACGGTCATCGCAAGGTGATCCGCTACAAAGTGCGGCGCTGCGGGTGGGGCTGGAACTGATAATTTTCGTCCTCGCCCGTTGAGACTTCATGGCCCGCGGCTCAGCCGCGGGCCTTTTATTGACCGGCATCCGCCGTCAGAATGGCCAGTCGATCAGTGTTTCGACTTCTTTTCCGGCAGGCCCTTGCGCTTGGTCTCGGCGAATTCCTCGAGCTGTTTTTCGCTCATGGATTTATACATTCCCTTCGACGCGCCTTTGAGCGCGCCCTTCTTGGTCTCGCCGCGCTTGGCTGACAATGCCGCGCCGGCCGCTTTCTGCTGGGCTTTTGAGGTGGCTGGCATGATGGTTTCTCCCGTTTCCAATGAGAGGAAAACGCATTGTCCGGTGTGATGTTCCCAAAGCGAAAATTGCCTGCGATCAGGATATCGCCAGGCCAAATCCCTGCATCAGCCGGCGCGTCGGAAAATCGGCGCTGTTCGAGGTGAAGAATGCAAGGTCGGCGCCTTCCGGCAGTGCCTCTCTGCGATAGCGGGCCTCGGTATCGGCAAGCAGCGACAGCGCCCGGCGTGCGATCGCCTCGGCCGGGTCGAGCCAGTCGACCGGCCACGGTGCTGTCTTGCGCATGCGGTTGGCCAAAAACGGATAATGGGTGCAGGCAAGCACGACGATGTCGGTGCGCAGCCCGTCATGCTCGACGAAGCACGGCGCGATCTCGGCGCGCACGGCGTCCTCGTCGACAAAGCCATCGCGCATATAGGCTTCGGCCAATCCCGCCAGCCTGTCGCTGCCGACCAGGCGGACATGGCATTTCTGCGCCCATTTGCTGATCAGGTCGCGCGTGTACTGGCGCTTGACGGTGCCGGGCGTCGCCAGAACCGAAACCAGGCCCGAGCGCGTGCGTTCCGCCGCCGGCTTGATGGCCGGCACGGTGCCGACGAAAGGGTGGCCGGGAAACCTCTCGCGCAAGGCATCGATGACCAGTGTCGAGGCGGTGTTGCAGGCGATGACCGAAATGGCCGGCGAAAACCGGTCGAGCAGCCTGGCGAACAACTCCAGGATATGTGTTCTCAGCGCCGGCTCCTCCCAGCCGCCGAAGGGGAACGCCGCGTCGTCGGCGACATAGATGAAGCGGCGGTCAGGCATCAGCACGCGCGCCTCACGCAGCACGGTGAGGCCGCCAATGCCGGAATCGAACATCAGGATCGGACGGGCGCTCGATGGATCGGTCATTGTCATTGAGTCACTAAGGGCTGGGAATCACTAAGGGCTGGGAATCACAAACGAGATCACGAGGGAGGCCCGGCCCATGCTTTCTGCTTCGGCCAATGATGCTTTATCCCGGCCGCTTCTATGTGGAACCATCATGGCCTTGATGCGGCGAGCCGGTCACACAAGGCCGCGCTTGCCGAAGCCGCCGGGCCGCGGCCGGCCGTTCGCCGGAGATGCAGGTTGAGATGCAGGGTGGTTCGACGGCACCGGCGCGGCCCGCGTGGCGTAGGCTGGAGCCTGGGCCGTCACGCCGGCGACTGACTCTGAATAGGGCGCCCCGCGACCGCGCAGCGGCCCGGGCGGGTCGAAATCGTCGAAACTCAGGGATGACGCCATATCCGAAGAGCCGCCACCCGCCGGCTTGCCCGCCAAGATGACGGCCCACAGCCCGACAAGAGCTAATCCCAGCAGGTTAAGGCCGGAATGCGAATCTTCGCCGTCGAATTTTACGACAAGAACAGTACCGGCCTGCAGGATCGCGAACAGCGTCGAGAACACGATATACGACCAAAGGATCCAACCCGACCCTTGCGCGTCGCGGCTTCGACGCCAGGCGAAATTCGCGCGGAACAGAACGATCACCAGCGAGGTAACGAGAACAGCCGCGGCCAGCCCTTCCCTGGAAGGACCGGGTTTCGAATTGGCCAAACCCTCGAAGCCGACGGTCCCCACGACGCACAGCACAAAGGTCACGATTTCCGCAACCAGCAAGGCCGCGGAATAGAAGAAAAAGCGAAGACGCCCGATATTTGAATTGAACATCGAAAGGATCCATCGTTTTCCAGACAATGGATCACACCAAATAACATTCGGTTACTGGTGAGGTATGGGCAGTTCCGAGGCTAGTCTTTGTCTTTCGCCCTCGCAGCGCGTGCCGCGGCCGCCGGGAGCCGCCTTGGATCGTCGCCGGGCGATCCGTCGCCGCGCGGCATGGCCGGCGAGAACCTGTCCAGCGATGATATTATGCCGCGCAGCACCTTGAGCTCCGGCTCGGCAAAGCCGGGGCGGGTCAGCACAGCGCGCAAATTGTCGACCATCTTCGGCTTCTTCGCTGCCGGGCGGAAATAGCCGCGCGCCTCCAGTGCACCTTCCAGATACGCCAACAGGCCGTGCAATTCTTCCTTGGCAGCCGGCGGCATTTCGGGGCGGGAGAAGTTGGTCCTGGTCTCGTCTTCCAGGCCGGACTTCATCCATTCATAGGACATCAGCAGGGCCGCCTGGGCAATGTTGAGCGAGGAGAAGGCTGGATCGACGGGGAAGGTGACGATCTCGTCGGCAAGGCCGACCTCGTCATTATAGAGGCCGAAGCGCTCGCGGCCGAACAGGATGCCGGTGCGCTGGCCGGCCCGCTGCCGCGCGCGCATTGCCCTGCCCGCCTCGACCGGACCGCGCACCGGCTTGAAATTGTCGCGCGCGCGCGCCGTGGTGGCGAAGACGAAGTTCAGATCGGCAACCGCCGAGGCCAGGTCATCGAACACCGTGACGGCATCGATGACGTGGTCGGCGCGGCTTGCGGCGGCACGCGCCTTCTCGCTCGGCCAGCCGTCGCGCGGATTGACGAGCCGCAGCTCGGTAAGGCCGAAATTGGCCATGGCGCGCGCAACCATGCCGATATTCTCGCCGAGCTGCGGCTCGACCAGGATGATCGCCGGTCCGGACGCTGGAGTTCCGGGGGCAAGAGGGGTGTCGGGATTCTGGGTAGCGGCCAAGGTTGTCAGTGAACTGCTGTTTGCGGCATTTCGCAGTCCCTGCCACATTTGGCGGCGAAAATGAAGCTTTCGCAAGAAATGCCGGCACTACGGCGCGGTTCGCCGTTTGCGCGGCCAAAAAGCCTTTGATATACGGGCCGCATCCCAGGGCCGGCAGCCGTGCGGGCAAGGCCGTTCCGTTCCCCAAAAGCGAGGCATTCTTTCCATGGCGAAGATCAAGGTGGCGAACCCGGTCGTCGAACTCGACGGCGACGAGATGACCCGCATCATCTGGCAGTTCATCAAGGACAAGCTGATCCACCCTTATCTCGACCTCAAGCTCGAATATTACGACCTCGGCATCGAGCACCGCGACGCCACCAACGACCAGGTGACCATCGATTCGGCCAATGCCATCAAGAAATACGGCGTCGGCGTGAAATGCGCGACGATCACGCCCGACGAGCAGCGCGTCGAGGAATTCAAGCTGAAGAAGATGTGGAAGTCGCCGAACGGCACCATCCGCAACATCCTCGGCGGCACCATCTTTCGCGAGCCGATCATCATGAAGAACGTGCCGCGGCTGGTGCCCGGCTGGACCAAGCCGATCATCGTCGGCCGCCACGCCTTCGGCGACCAGTACCGCGCCACCGACTTCCGCTTTCCCGGCAAGGGCAAGCTGACGATCAAATTCGTCGGCGAGGACGGCCAGGTAATCGAGCACGACGTCTTCGACGCACCCGGCGCCGGCGTCGCCATGGCCATGTACAATCTCGACGAATCGATCCGCGAATTCGCCCGCGCCTCACTGAACTATGGGCTGCTGCGCAATTACCCCGTCTACCTCTCGACCAAGAACACCATCCTCAAAGCCTATGACGGACGCTTCAAGGACATCTTCCAGGAGGTCTACGAGGCGGAGTTCGAAGCAGAATTCAAAGCGAAGAAGCTCTGGTACGAGCACCGGCTGATCGACGACATGGTGGCCTCGAGCCTGAAATGGTCGGGTGGCTATGTCTGGGCCTGCAAGAATTATGACGGCGACGTGCAGTCCGACACGGTGGCGCAAGGCTTCGGCTCGCTCGGCCTGATGACCTCGGTGCTGATGACGCCGGACGGCAAGACCGTCGAGGCGGAAGCCGCGCACGGCACCGTCACCCGCCACTATCGCCAGCACCAGAAGGGCGAGGAGACCTCGACCAATTCGATCGCCTCGATCTTTGCCTGGACGCGCGGCCTCGCGCACCGCGCCAAGCTCGACGACAATGCCGAACTGAGGCGCTTTGCCGAGACGCTGGAAAGGGTCTGCATCCAGACGGTCGAGTCCGGCTTCATGACCAAGGACCTGTCGCTGCTGATCGGCCCCGACCAGCCATGGCTTTCGACCACCGGCTTCCTCGACAGGATCGACGAGAATTTGCAGAAAGCGATGGCCTGAGCCCAACCGGCATGGGCAAGCCCGTCGTCTACGGCGCGGACTACAGCGTCTATGTGCGCATCGTGCGGCTGGTGCTGGAGGAAAAGGGCGTCGGCTACGAACTCGTGCCCGTCGACATCTTTGCCGCGGACGGCATTCCCGGCTGGTATTTCGAGCACCAGCCGTTCGGCCGCATCCCGGCCTTCGAGCATGACGGCTTTCGCCTCTACGAGACCGGCGCGATTGCCCGTTATGTCGACGAAGCCTTTGGCGGCCCGGCGCTGCAACCGGTCGAAGCCCGGCCTCGAGCACGCATGAACCAGATCACCAGCCTGCTCGACGCCTATGCCTACAGGACCATGGTCTGGGATGTCGCGGTCGAGCGGCTGGAAACAACGCCGCCCGACGAAGCCGTGATCGCCAACGGGTTGCGGCAGGCAAGAATGGCATTGCAGGCGCTCTCCTCGCTGAAAGCTGAAGGGCCTTGGCTGTTGGGAACGGACCTGACGCTGGCCGACCTGCACGCCGCACCGATCATCGGCTATTTCGTCAAGGTCGCCGAGGGACAAGCCCTGCTGGCCGAGTTTGCCGAGATCCAGAATTGGTGGACCCGCATTGCGGCGCGTGCGAGCGTTGCCGGCAGGCTGACTTAACTCTCGAGCGCATTCATGGCCTACTCTCACCAGGACGCACTGACGGTGGCCAGAATAGTCAGAGTCAACCACGCCGGCGAGTACGGCGCGATCAGAATCTATTCGGCACAGATTCTTGTCGCGAAGCGTTTCTGGCCGGACTGCGTGCCGTCTTTGTCGGAGATGCTTGGGCACGAGCGCACCCATTGCGCGTCTTTCCATGCAGCCACGCCACTGCGAAATTCCCGACCGTGTCGCGTGATGCAATTCTGGAGCTGGGGCGGCTGGCTGCTGGGTTTCCTCACTGCCCTGCTCGGCCCGCAAGGCGTCTGGGCCTGCACCGCAGCTGTCGAAGCGGCGGTGCACCGCCATCTCGATGATCAGCTGTTCTTTCTCACCGGACGCGATCACGAGTTGCACGGCATCATCCTGTCCATCCGCGAAGAAGAGCTTGCCCATCTCCGTCACGCCGAAGAGCAGCTGACCTCGCCTGGACCGTTGCTGAACAGCCTGCGCGCAGCGATCTCCGTTACCACCGACTGCCTGATTTGGCTGTCGACCTGGGGGGACTCGACGCGAATGACGCGTGCCCTGAAGGCATCAAGGCATCTCTGATGAGCGCTATGCCGTTCTAGCGCCGCCTCTTTGGGGCCACTGCCCTGCGCCATCGGGCCGCCGCCCGGCCCTAACGCCATACCGTGATCTGGACACCTGGCTCAGGCGAAGCAGCCACCGAATTGGCAAGCCGCTCAATCGGGAAGGTAGATCTCCGCCTTCATGAAGGTCTTCGCACGGCCTGTGATCAGCACGCGATCTCCGGCCAGTTCGCATAGCAAATGCCCGCCGCGCTGCGAGCATTGGAATGCCGACAGATGCGTCTTGCCGAGTTTTTCAGACCAGTAAGGCACCAGCGTCGCATGAATGGAGCCGGTTACCGGATCCTCGGGAATGCCCGCCCCAGGCACGAAGTAACGGGAGACGAAATCGTGGGCTCGCCCAGGCGCGGTAATAACCAGGCCGAGAGGATGAAAACGTCCGATCCTGAGCAGATCGGGAACGAAAGATCGCACGGTTGTCTCGTCGGCAAGCTCGACAATCAGGTTCTCGAAATTGCGGAAGCTCGCAACCGGCCGCTGAGGCAATATCGCTTGCAGCGCCGAGTTCAGCTCTTCCTCGACGGGCTGCGGCGGAAAACAAGGCAGATCGAGCTGATAGCCCCCTTCCCACCGGGAAACCCGCAGCTCGCCGACGCGGGTGGCGAAGGCCATTTCGCCCTGACCATTGTATTCCGTAGCCAGCACATGGGCGGCCGCAAGAGTGGCGTGGCCGCAGAAGTCGACTTCGTGGACCGGCGTGAACCAGCGCAAATCCCAACCTTTGCCATTCGGCCGCACAAACGCGGTTTCAGCAAGATTGTTTTCGTTGGCGATGGCCTGCATTACCTGCTCCGACAGCCATTCCTCTAAAAGGAGAACGGCGGCAGGGTTACCCTGGAAGGCCCGTTCGGCAAAGGCATCGACCTGATACATCGTCAGCGTCGGCATATCGGCCCTCAGAGATATCCACTGGGCGACGCGCCATTTCGGCCGTGCCGCCCCGGGTGCAGGTTCACGCCGCTTCGAGAGCCGCCTTCACCGCAGCGATCGCGTCTTCGGCCTTCGAGGCGTCCGGGCCGCCGGCCTGAGCCATATCGGGTCGCCCGCCGCCGCCCTGCCCGCCCAATGCCGCGGACGCGACGCGCACCAGATCGATGGCGCTGAAGCGGCCGGTCAGATCATCGGTGACGGCGACGACGACGCTCGCCTTGTTGTCCTCGCCGGCGCCGACAAAGACGACGATGCCGGAGCCGAGCGACTTCTTGCCGGCATCGGCCAACGGCTTAAGATCCTTTGGCGAGACGCCCGATACCGCCTTGCCGAGAAAACCGACACCGGCAATGGTTTCGTTTTCCGCAGGCACACCGGCTGGCGAGCGATCGCCCAGCGCCAGCTTCTTGCGCGCCTCGATCAGCTCCTTTTCGAGCTTCTTGCGTTCGTCCAGCAGCGCCTCGACGCGGGCCGGCACATCGGCCGGCGAAATCTTCAGCGCGGCGGCGGCCGCCTTCAGCCGCTTGTCCTGTTCGTCGAGATGCTTTCTGGCCGCCTCGCCGGTCAACGCCTCGATGCGGCGCACGCCGGCAGCGACCGCGCTGTCGGACAGGATGCGCACCAGGCCGATATCGCCGGTCGCCCTGACATGCGTGCCGCCGCATAGCTCGACCGAATAAGGCCGGTTGGCCTTGGCGCCATGCAAGCCCGTGCCCATCGAAACGACGCGCACTTCATCGCCATATTTCTCGCCAAACAGCGCCATGGCGCCTTCGGCAATGGCGTCGTCGACAGACATCAGCCGCGTGGTTACAGGGCCGTTCTGAACGACGATCTCGTTTGCCATGCGCTCTACCTCTTCGAGCTCGTCAGGCGAGATCGGCTTGTTGTGGGAGATGTCGAAGCGCAGACGCTCGGGCGCAACCAGCGAGCCCTTCTGCGCCACATGGGTACCCAGCACCTCGCGCAGCGCCTCATGGATCAGATGCGTGGCGGAATGGTTCGCGCGCAGCCTGGAGCGACGCGCGTGGTCCACCTTCAGCTCGACGGTCGCGCCCGTCTTGACCGTGCCGGTAGCCACCTTGCCGAGATGGACGAAAAGCCCATCGGCCTTCTTCTGGGTATCGGATATCTCGATCGAGAACCCGTCGCCCGAAATGACGCCGGTGTCGCCCATCTGGCCACCGGACTCGCCATAGAACGGCGTCTGGTTGACAACCACGGCAACGGCGTCACCTTTGCCGGCGCTGTCGACGGTCTTGCCGTCCCTGACCAGCGCCTGGATGAGGCCTTCCGCCTGCTCGGTCTCATAGCCGAGGAACTCGGTGGCGCCGGCGTTCTCGCGCACCGGAAACCATACCGTCTCGGTCGCCACGTCGCCGGAGCCGGCCCAGCTTTTGCGCGCCTCCGCCTTCTGCCGCTCCATCGCCTCGGTGAAGCCGGCAAGGTTGACCGAGATGTTGCGCTGGCGCAGCGCGTCCTGCGTCAGATCGAGCGGAAAGCCATAGGTGTCGTAGAGCTTGAACGCTGTCTCGCCATCCAGCATGTCGCCGGAGGCCAGCTTTTCCGTCGCCTCGGAAAGCAAGCCCAAGCCGCGCACCAGCGTCTTGCGGAAACGAGTTTCCTCAAGCTTCAGCGTTTCGGTGATCATCTGTTCGCCGCGCACCAGTTCCGGGTAGGCTTGACCCATCTCGCGGACCAGTGCCGGCACCAGGCGCCACATCAGCGGATCGCGGGCGCCGAGCAACTGCGCGTGGCGCATGGCGCGGCGCATGATGCGACGAAGCACGTAGCCGCGTCCTTCGTTGGACGGCAGCACGCCGTCGGCGACCAGGAAGCAGGACGAACGCAAATGGTCGGCGATGACACGGAACGATGCGACGGTGCCCGCATCCGGACCTTTGCCAAGCGCCGACGACGCAGCGTCGATCAGGTGGCGGAACAGGTCGGTTTCGAAGACGCTTTCAACCCCTTGCAGGATGGATGCCATGCGCTCGAGGCCCATGCCTGTGTCGATCGACGGACGCGGCAGGTCGACGCGCTCGTCCTTCGTCACCTGTTCGTACTGCATGAACACCAGGTTCCAGAATTCGAGGAAACGGTCGCCATCCTCCTCGGGGCTGCCGGGAGGGCCGCCCCAGATATGCTCGCCGCGGTCGATGAATATCTCCGAACACGGCCCGCAAGGTCCAGTGTCGCCCATTGCCCAGAAATTGTCCGAAGTCGCGATGCGGATGATGCGATCGTCCGAAAGGCCGGCGATCTTCTTCCAGTACGAGGCCGCCTCGTCGTCGGTGTGGTAGACGGTGACCAGCAGCTTGTCCTTCTTCAGCCCGAACTCCCTGGTGATCAGGTTCCAGGCAAGCTCTATGGCCCGCTCCTTGAAATAGTCGCCGAAGGAGAAATTGCCGAGCATCTCGAAGAAGGTCAGGTGGCGCGCGGTGTAGCCGACATTGTCGAGGTCGTTGTGCTTGCCGCCGGCGCGAACACTCTTCTGGGCGGTCGTGGCGCGCGAATACGGCCGCTTCTCCAGACCGGTGAAAACGTTCTTGAACTGCACCATGCCGGCATTGGTGAACATCAGCGTCGGGTCGTTGCGCGGCACCAGCGGGCTTGACGCGACGACCTCGTGACCTTCCTTGCGAAAATAGTCGAGAAATGCCGACCGGATCTCGTTGACGCCACTCATGAATACTGCCTTTTCGAGAGAACCGCCGGCTGCCGGCGGAAAATAGACATGGCCTTTTAGCGGTCGCACCGCAGCCTGTCCAGAAACACCAAATGGGCTCAAATCCCGGCTTTCACCAGCGCCTTGAAATGCGTCTGCCTCGCCGTCAAACGCGAACCGCCGGCCCTGGGCCGGCGGTTCGAAACGCATCGATTACGCAAACTCAAAATCAAAACATCAAATCGAAACCTGGCTGAGGCTCAGCGAGGCGTCGCTTGCCCTACATCACCCCAGCGTCGTCCTCGAAACCGTCATCGCTGCTTTCGGAGCCGCCGTTCTCAAGGAATTTCTCAGCGATCAGCCCGGCATTCTGCCGGAGCGCCAGCTCGATCTCGCGCGCCGTGTCGGGATTGTCGCGCAGGAACAGTTTTGCGTTTTCGCGGCCCTGGCCAAGACGCTGCGAATTGTAGGAGAACCAGGCGCCCGACTTTTCGACCACGCCCGCCTTGACGCCGAGATCGACCAGCTCGCCGGTCTTGGAGACGCCCTCGCCATACATGATGTCGAACTCGACCACCTTGAAGGGCGGCGCCAGCTTGTTCTTGACGACCTTGACGCGGGTCTGGTTGCCGACGACCTCGTCGCGATCCTTGACCGAGCCGATGCGGCGGATGTCGAGGCGGACCGAGGCATAGAATTTCAACGCATTGCCGCCGGTCGTCGTCTCGGGCGAACCGAACATGACGCCGATCTTCATGCGGATCTGGTTGATGAAGATGACCATGGTGTTGGAGCGCGAGATCGAGGCGGTGAGCTTGCGCAGTGCCTGGCTCATCAGGCGGGCCTGCAGGCCGGGCAGCGAATCGCCCATCTCGCCTTCGATTTCCGCCCGCGGCGTCAACGCCGCCACCGAATCGACCACCAGCACGTCGATGGCGCCGGAGCGCACCAGCGTGTCGCAGATCTCCAGCGCCTGCTCGCCGGTATCGGGCTGCGAGATCAAAAGGTTTTCGAGATCGACGCCGAGCTTGCGGGCATAGACCGGGTCGAGCGCGTGCTCGGCATCGACGAAGGCGCAGATGCCGCCCTTCTTCTGGGCTTCGGCCACCGTGTGCAGCGCCAGCGTCGTCTTGCCCGAGCTTTCCGGCCCGTAGATCTCGACGATGCGGCCGCGCGGCAGGCCGCCGACGCCAAGCGCGATGTCCAGCCCAAGCGAGCCGGTCGGCACCGTCTCGATCTCGACGACCTGCTCGTTCGCGCCGAGCCGCATGATCGAGCCCTTGCCGAAGGCACGCTCGATTTGCGACAGCGCCGCATCCAGAGCCTTTGATTTGTCCACCGCTTTGTCCTCTACAAGCCGCAAAGAATTCTGAGCCATGATACATCACCCCGTGGTCGTCAATGGAGGCCGGACAATCCCGCAATCCTTAAAAAAATGTACCTCATTTGTTCTCATTTGTCAATGAGCACCAAGGGTTTGAAAAATAACGCATATCCCTATTTGTTCTATTTTTGTTTCGCAATTATTGCTTCGGATGTATCTCACCTCGCATGCGGCGCCGTTGCCGTTACCGACCGAATCGGACCCGCGATTGCAGGGTTCCGCCCGGCGACCTAGTCTCCCCGGGCAACAGCTAAAGGGCATTTTGACGGCATGATCAAATCCCCGACGATCCTGGCCGTGGGCGGCGCCTATATCGAGCGGCGCGGCCGGGTTGCCGGCGCCTTCGTGCCGGCCGCTTCCAACCCCGGCACGATGCGCGAGCATGTCGGCGGTGCCGTCTTCAACGCCTTGCGCTTTGCGGTGCGACGCGGCGCCTCGGCCGCGCTGCTTTCGGTGCGCGGCGGCGATGCCCTTGGCGACACGGTTTTACGCGCCGTCACCGAGGCCGGCATTACCGACCTGTCGGCGGTGTTCCTCGACCGAGCAACGCCAAGCCATACGATGCTGATCGACAGCGACGGCGGGCTGATCGCCGGCCTTGCCGACATGGTGCTCTACGAGCTGGCGCTTCCCAAGCAGATCCGCCGTGCCAAGGTGCGGGAAGCGATCGGTTCGGCCGACGCGGTGCTGTGCGACGCCAACCTGCCGTCGACCGCGCTGGAGCGGCTGGCGGCACTCGCCGCCGGCAAGCCGGTGTTTGCGCTTGCGGTCTCGCCCAACAAAGCGGCGCGGCTGACGCCGGTGCTCGACCGTCTGGCGATGGCCTTCATGAACCGGCGCGAGGCCGGCATGCTCGCCGGCGTCCAAATCGATCAAGGCATCGTCGACGGCCTGAGACGCGCCGGGCTGAAAAGCGGCGTGATCACCGCCGGCGACGAACCAGTGCTCGGTTTCGACGAATTGAGCGCGTTCTCGATCTCGCCACCACCGCTGCAAAAGCGGACCGATGCTGCCGGCGCCGGCGACGCATTGGCAGGCGCCACGATCGCTGCCCTGCTGCGCGGCCTGACGCTGCGCGCGGCTCTGCGCGAAGGCATTGCCGCAGCTATGCTCGTCGTCGAGCGTGCCGCCTTCACCAGCGCTGGCTTTGCCGAGGCGCTGGCGCTCGTGCCCGAGGCGCGGGACCTGGCATGAAGTGCGGCCAGGAATTACCGAAGCATGACGCAGCCTATTTGCCGGCGCGCCGTCCTGCCTCGTAGGCGCGGCGCGCCCAGATCGCCATCTCGTCGGGATCGTCGAACGCGCTGTCGGGAACGCTCCAATAGGGCATCGACACGAGCTTGCCGTGGCGCGAGCCGGTATAGGTCCATTGCCGGCAGCCGGCCGCTTCGAATTCCGGGGCGCTTTCGGCGTCGGCCTTCAGCATCAATTCGCCACCGATGACGATGGCGACGATGACGCCGTCGAAATAGATGCCCTTGCCGCCGAACAGCTTGCGGATACTGACCGGGCCGAGGCCTTCGAAAAGCTCTTCTATGCGCTCGTTGTCCATGCGGCGATCATGTCACCCGGATTTCCCCTTGTCATCGCCGCAACCGGCGCCATCCTGACAAAGTGCAAATCACTTTCGTCGGAGTTTCTCATGCCGCTTCTGCTCAAAGGGTCCTGCCGGTGCAATGCCGTGCGTTTC
Source organism: Mesorhizobium sp. M0998 (assembly GCF_040318885.1). NCBI lineage: Bacteria > Pseudomonadati > Pseudomonadota > Alphaproteobacteria > Hyphomicrobiales > Phyllobacteriaceae > Mesorhizobium > Mesorhizobium sp. M0998. The sequence continues at coordinate 183,793 of NZ_JAMYND010000004.1, read as the reverse complement.
GAGGTGGAAAGCCACACGCCGGTGCCGTTCATGCTGTGCTACTGCTCGATCTGCCGCAAGCAGCAGGGCGGCGGCGGTTTTGCCATCAATCTCGGCGCCGATTACGAGACGCTGAAAATCCAGGGCAAGCGCCATCTCGGCGTCTACCGCGCCGAGATCGAGGACGACGAGCACCCGCAACGCGAGACCTCGACCGGCGAGCGGAACTTCTGCACGAAATGCGGGACGGCACTCTGGCTCTACGATCCGACCTGGCCGGAGCTGGTGCACCCCTTCGCCTCGGCGATCGACACAGACCTGCCAAAGCCGCCGGAGAAGGTGCATCTGATGCTGAAATACAAGGCGAACTGGGTCGAGCCGGATATCGGCAAGGGCGACAAGGTCTTCGATGTCTACCCGGAGGAGTCGATCGCAGACTGGCACAAGCGAACAGGGATGTGGGTGGATTAGCGTTCGTCTCCCCGTATAGTGACGGGGAGAAGGAAAAGCCTCAGGCCGAAGCGCGCGCCTCGGCCAGTGCCTTCAGATCAGCCGGCTTCAATTCGACCGATTCGCCGCAGCCGCAGGCCGAGCTCTGGTTCGGATTGCGGAAGGTGAAGCCGGTTCGCAGTGTCGTCTGCTCGAAATCCATCTCGGTGCCGAACAGGAAAAGTGCCGCCTCCGGCGCGACATAGACATGGGCGCCGTCGCGCTCGATATGGTCGTCCTTGGTGTTGGGCTCGGTCACCAGATCGACCGTATATTCCATGCCGGCGCAGCCGCCCTTCTTGATGCCAAGGCGAATGCCATGTGCATTCTCACGGGTCGCAACGATCTCGCGCACCCGGTCGGCGGCCTTTTCGGTCATCGTGATGACGGCAAAGCGTCCCATGTTTTCCTTCTCCATTGCGCGCAGGTTCAAGGCCTGCCGAATGATTCCTCACCTAAAATGGTGAAGTTTTGTACCCGGCGCAAGTGCGCCAGCCTCCGGCTGGTCGCATGCTAGTACCACCCAACCGCCACCTGCGCCTCTTCCGACATGCGGTCGGGCGACCAGGGTGGGTCGAAGGTCATGTTGACCTCGACGCCGGAAACGCCTTCGACGGCGCCGACGGCATTTTCGACCCAACCAGGCATTTCGCCGGCCACCGGGCAGCCGGGCGCGGTCAGCGTCATGTCGATCTTGACCGAGCGGTCGTCCTCGATGTCGATCTTGTAGACCAGGCCGAGCTCGTAGATGTCGGCCGGGATTTCCGGGTCGTAGACCGTCTTCAGCGCCGAGACGATGTCGTCGGTCAGCCGCGCCAATTCGTCGGCGGGGATTGTCGATCCGGAAACCGCCGCATTGGTCGTCGCTTCCGAATTGGTCTCGGCGGTGTGGCTGGCATCATCCATGATCGTCACCCGAAGAATTTTCGCGCTTTTTCCAGCGCATCGGCCAAAGCATCGACTTCGGCCCTGGTATTATACATGCCGAACGACGCCCTGCATGTGGATGTTACGCCGAAGCGTTTCAACAGCGGCTGCGCGCAATGCGTGCCGGCGCGGACCGCCACGCCCTGCCGGTCGATGACCATCGACACGTCATGGGCATGGATACCCTGCAGCTCGAACGAGATGATGGCGCCCTTGCCGGGCGCATCGCCGAAGATGCGCAGCGAGTTGATGGCGCGCAGTTTTTGATGCGCATAGTCCTTCAAATCGGCCTCGTGCGCGGCGATGCGCTCGCGGCCGATCTTTTCCATGTATTCGAGCGCGGCACCAAGCCCGATTGCCTGCACGATCGGCGGCGTGCCGGCCTCGAAACGGTGCGGCGGATCGTTGTAGGTGACGATGTCTTGCGTCACCTCCTCGATCATCTCGCCGCCGCCCATGAACGGGCGCATGCGCTCCAGAATATCCTTCTTGCCATAGAGCACGCCGATGCCCGACGGGCCATAGACCTTGTGGCCGGTGAAGACGAAGAAATCGCAGTCGAGATCCTGCACGTCGATCGGCATATGCACGGCGCTCTGGCTGCCGTCGACCAGCACCGGAATGCCGCGCGCGTGCGCGATGCGCACGATCTCCTTCATCGGCGTCACCGTGCCCAGCGCGTTCGACATATGGGTGATGGCAACCAGCCTGGTGCGGTTGGTCAGCCGCTTCTCGAACTCCTCGATGTGAAAGGCGCCGAGATCATCGACCGGCACCCAGACCAGTTTGGCGCCCTGCCGCTCGCGGATGAAATGCCACGGCACGATGTTGGAATGATGCTCCATGATCGACAGCACGATCTCGTCGCCTTCGCCGATGTTCGGCATGCCGAAACCATAGGCGACCGTGTTGATCGCCGCCGTGGTGTTCGAGGTGAAGACGATGTTGTCGGTGCTCGGCGCATTGAGGAAACGGCGCACCGTCTCGCGAGCCCTCTCATAGGCGTCGGTCGCGGCATTGGACAGGAAATGCAGGCCGCGATGGACGTTGGCGTATTCCTGGGAATAGGCGTGCTGGATGGCGTCGAGCACGGCCTGCGGTTTCTGCGCCGAGGCGCCATTGTCGAGATAGACCAGCGGTTTGCCGTAGACTTGCCGCGACAGGATCGGGAAGTCGCGGCGGATCGCCTCGACGTCGTAGGGGATGTTTTCGACTTTCTGGTCCATTACAAGCTCTCTCGAGGCACCGCCTCATTCCGTCCAGCACCCCTCATCCGTCTTGGCGCTTCGCGCCAATCCACCTTCTCCCACAAGGGGAGAAGGAGAGGCGCGTTTCCTTCTCCCCTTGTGGGAGAAGGTGGCCGAGCGAAGCTCGGTCGGATGAGGGGTGTTGGCACCAACCCCTCAGTCACCTCTACCCGTGCGTCAAAAACCAATCGTCGAGCCGTGCTTCCAGCGCCTCGACGATGGCCTCGTCGTCCAGTTCCTCGATCACCTCGGCGACGAAGGCCTTGACCAGCAGGCCGCGCGCGGTCTTCTCGTCGACGCCGCGCGCCATCAGGTAGAACAGATGGCTGTGGTCGATCTCGGTGACGGTCGCGCCATGGCCGCAGACGACGTCGTCGGCGAAGATTTCGAGCTCCGGCTTGGTCGAGAACTCGCCGTCGTCCGACAGAAGCAGCGTGTTGCAGGCCATCTTGGCGTTGGTCTTCTGCGCATATTGGTGGACGTTGATGCGGCCCTGGAAGACGCCGCGCGCCTTGCCGGTCACCACATTGCGGATGACTTCGGTCGAGGCTGTGTGCGGTACGGCGTGGTCGAGCACCATGGTGACATCGGTATGGGTATCGCCGGCGAGCAGATTGATGCCGCGCAGGGTGAAGTCGGCGCCCTCGCCGGTCGTCTTCACAACGACCTCCTGGCGCACCAGTCTGCCGCCGGCATTCATGACGAACAGCGTCAGCTTCGAATTCTTGCCGAGATGCGCCTTGAACTGGGCAAGGTGCGTCGCCGTATCCGGCTGCTCCTGCACGACCAGCCAGGTCACTTCGGCGCCCTCGCCAAGCACAAGCTGGCTGACCGAACTGACCAGCGCCGCCCCCTCGCCTGCCTGGCGCTCGACGACGACAGCCTTGGCGCCGGCACCGACACGGACGGCCAGCCGTACATGCGTCTGTCCACCGGCCTGCAAATTCTGCAATTCGATCGGCTTTTCCAGTTGGGCACCGTCGGCGATGTCGACGAAATAGCCGTCGGCGACAAAGGCGGTGTTGAGCGCGCCGATGGCATCGTCGGCGCCATAGGAATCCAACCCCGGAGCGATGCTGCCGTCGGTTAGCTTCTCCGACAGGCGCTGCACGGCAACGCCTTCGATACCGGGCAGTTTCGTACTCGAAACGCCGTTCAGCACCGGCAAAACCGAGGAGCCTTCGACGATCGGCGCAATGGCTTTCGCGACCGCTGCCGGATCGAAGTCCGGCACCGAGGTCAGCAGCCGGCGCAGGTCCGTATAGTGCCAGGATTCGATGCGCCGCGTCGGCAGGCCGCTCTTGATCGCCTCGATGGCGTCGTCGCGCTTCAGCATCACCGCGCCGTCGCCAGGCAGCAGCGACAGCCGCTCGCCAAAGGCGTCGATCAGCGCCGTTTCGGCCAATGTTCGCTGGGGTGTCGTGTGCATATTCATCAGTTTCGTCCCGCCTTCCGGCATCTCACGCGGCTTGCCCGATCACGCCGGCATAGCCATTGGCCTCGAGATCGAGCGCCAGCGACTTGTCGCCCGACTTGATCACCTGGCCCCTGTAGAGCACGTGCACCGTATCCGGCACGATGTATTGGAGCAGGCGCTGGTAGTGGGTTATGACGACAATGGCCCTATCCGGCGAGCGCAGCGTGTTGACGCCGTCCGCGACGATCTTCAGCGCATCGATATCGAGTCCGGAATCGGTCTCGTCGAGGACACACAGCTTCGGCTCGAGCAGCTTCATCTGCAGGATCTCGGCGCGCTTCTTCTCGCCGCCGGAAAAGCCGACATTGAGCGGCCGCTTCAGCATCGCCATGTCCATGTTGAGCGAGGCGGCCGCTTCCTTCACGCGCTTGAGGAATTCCGGGATTTTCAGCGGCTCCTCGCCGCGCGCCTTGCGCTGCTCGTTCATCGCAACTTTCAGGAATTCCATCGTCGCCACGCCCGGTATCTCCATCGGATACTGGAAAGCGAGAAAGATGCCGGCCGTAGCGCGCTCGGCCGGATCCATGTCGAGGATCGACTGGCCGTTGTAGAGGATGTCGCCCTCGGTGACCTCATAATCCTCGCGCCCGGCAAGGATATAGGACAGCGTCGATTTTCCCGAGCCGTTCGGCCCCATGATGGCCGCGACTTCACCGGCCCTGACCGTCAGGTTCAGGCCGCGAATGATCTCGGTGCCGTCATCGACGATACGGGCATGGAGGTTTCTGATTTCAAGCATTATTTTCCACTTTCTTGTTCGCGGTGCCCGGCCTGCGACGGAACTTTTCTAAAAGCTCGAAAAGCGCGTACAAACTTGCTGGTGACCAACATCCAGCTAAAAAACCCAGCCGCGCTTAAGCCTGCAATCGAACCACCAATAGTTTTTGTCGAACTCAAGCCAAACACTGCGCCTATCAACGCCATCACAGCACCACCAACAGCCAATGTCAGCAAGAGCATCAGAACGGCAAATATCAAGCCTTCTATCCGCTTGAACAAATCCATGATCGCCGTTCCAGTTAACTCACCCAACACTCCCCTCAAGACTAATCCCGATCAGCTTCTGCGCTTCGACCGCGAATTCCATCGGCAGTTGCTGGATGACGTCCTTGACGAAGCCGTTGACGATCAGCGCAATCGCCTCTTCTTCCGGGATGCCACGCTGCATGACGTAGAACTTCTGGTCCTCGGAAATTTTCGAGGTCGTAGCCTCATGCTCGAACTGCGCCGTCGAGTTCTTGGCTTCCATGTAGGGCACGGTGTGTGCGCCGCACTGATCGCCGATCAGCAGCGAGTCGCAATTGGTGAAGTTGCGGGCGTTGGTCGCCTTGCGGTGCGCCGAGACCTGGCCGCGATAGGTATTCTGCGAGAAGCCGGCGGCGATGCCCTTGGAGATGATGCGGCTGGACGTGTTCTTGCCGAGATGGATCATCTTGGTGCCGCTGTCGACCTGCTGGTAGCCGTTCGACACGGCGATCGAATAGAACTCGCCGCTGGAATCGTCGCCGCGCAGGATGCAGCTCGGATATTTCCAGGTGATGGCCGAACCGGTCTCGACCTGCGTCCACGAAATCTTCGAGCGATGGCCGCGGCAGTCGCCGCGCTTGGTGACGAAATTGTAGATGCCGCCCTTGCCTTCGGCGTCGCCGGGATACCAGTTCTGCACCGTCGAATATTTGATCTCGGCATCGTCGAGCGCGATCAGCTCGACCACCGCGGCATGAAGCTGATTCTCGTCGCGCTGCGGCGCCGTGCAGCCTTCGAGATAGGAGACGTAAGCCCCCTCCTCGGCGATGATCAGCGTGCGCTCGAACTGGCCGGTGTTCTTCTCGTTCATGCGGAAATAGGTCGACAGTTCCATCGGGCAGCGCACGCCCTTGGGCACGAAGACGAACGAACCGTCGGTGAACACGGCCGAATTCAGCGTTGCGTAGAAATTGTCGGAGGTCGGCACGACCGAGCCGAGATACTTCTTCACCAGCTCCGGATGCTCGCGGATGGCTTCCGAGATCGAGCAGAAGATGACGCCGGCCTGCGCCAGCTCCTTCTTGAAAGTGGTGACGACGGAGACGGAATCGAACACCGCATCGACGGCCACGCGGCCCGACTTGTAGACGTTGTCGCTGGCTTCCTCGAGCTCCGACGCATCGGTCTTCTGCACGCCGGCGAGGATTTCCTGTTCCCTGAGCGGAATGCCGAGCTTCTCATAGACCTTCAGCAGTTCGGGATCGACCTCGCTGAGCGAAGTCGGCCCCGGCGTGCTCTTGGGCGCCGCGTAATAGTGGAGGTCCTGGAAATCGATTTTGGGATAGTGGACGCGCGCCCATTTCGGCTCGTCCAGCGTCACCCAGCGGCGATAGGCTTCCAGGCGCCATTCCAGCATCCAGGATGGCTCGTCCTTCTTCGCCGAAATGAAGCGGATAATGTCTTCGCTCAGGCCCTTGGGGGCCTTGTCCATCGCGATTTCGGTCTGGAATCCGTATTTATACTGGTCGACATCGATCTTTCGAACTCGATCGATCGTCTCCTGCACAGCAGGCATCAGCGTTCTCCATCCACGCCGGGGTCAAGGCCCGGCAGTTTTCAAACTATGGCACCGCAAACGAGCACCCATCAGGCACCCGAGGCGGCGTAAGCTTCATATAGTGCGTTCATGCCGGAAATTCACCCGGCCAAATTCGAACGCACGGCTTCTACCAGGCCGCAAGCCCTACATTTCGTCTGCCGCGCTCAGGCGGCTCGTTCCCTGCTTGCCTTTTCCTTACCGGCTTGGCGCGCGACGATCGTCGCCAGCGCCGAACGGAACAGCTCAATGTCTTCAGCGCTGGTCGCGTGGCCGACGGACACGCGCAACGCGCCGAGGCTGTCGCTATAACCCATGGCTTTCAGCACGTGACTCGGCCCTACTTTGCCCGACGAACAGGCCGATCCAGCCGAGAGCGCCACACCGGCCAGGTCGAAGGCAATCTGCGCCGTCTCGGCCTTGATGCCGGCAATAGCGAAGAATGTCGTATTGGCAAGCCTTGGCGCGCCGGTCCCGAAGATTTCGGCGTCCGGAACAAGCGTTTTCACGATCGCCTCGATTTCGTCGCGACGCTGCCGCACCGTTTCGATCGTTTGCAAGCCGGCAGACGCCTCGCGCGCCGCCGCGCCAAACCCGGCAATCGCCGCCAGGTTTTCGGTGCCGCCGCGATGGCCTTTTTCCTGGCCACCGCCGCTGACCAGCGGTCTTGGCATCATCAGGTCCGACGCCGCGACCATGGCGCCGACGCCCTTGGGTCCGCCGATCTTGTGCGAGGAGAGAATCAGATAGTCTGCGTAACCCGCTGACATATCGAGCGGAATGCGGCCCGCCGCCTGCACGGCATCGACAACCAGGATGCCACCCGCCGCCTTGACGATTTCGGCAATGCGGCCAACCGGCTGGATGACGCCGGTCTCATTGTTGGCAGCGTGGATGGCCACCAGCGGCAAGCCTTCGGCCTTGTCATGCTGGGCGAGAGCCTCGGCCAAAACGTCGAGCCTGACGACGCCGTCGGCGTCGACGCCGATCCGCGTTACCTGCCCCGTGGGGAAACGCCCGCCGTTCAGCAGGCAGGGATGATCGGACTCGGACACATGGAGCCGGCTCATGCGGACAGCGCCGCGGCCCATCTGCCAGTCCGGCGTCAGCAGCGTCGAGGCCGCTTCCGTCGCGCCGGAGGTGAATACGACGTGCTCGGCCCTGGCGTTGACCAGTCGCGCCACGTCGCGCCTGGCGTCCTCGATCAGCCGCCGTGCAGCGCGGCCCTCGGCATGAACCGAGGACGGGTTGGCGGCAACGTCGAGCGCAGCCACCACCGCCGCGCGCGCCGAGGCAAGCAGCGGCGCGCTGGCGTTGTAGTCGAGGTAGGCGCGTGCTCCGGCCATTTCCGTCCAACTGGTCCCTTCAAAAGCCGTTCCGCGAAGATAGCGCGTTATTTCCTTGAAATTGCAAGGCAAGACGTCCTATTTACGCGGCTTGCGGCGCGGGTGGCCGAGCCACAATTTTTGGCCGCCCAGTTTTGAACAATTCTAAACTAGCTTCTAGAAAGACGCTCGCCCTGCGTCAAGGCCTAGGGAAGACTGGGGCCAGAGGAAGAGTTGTTCCGGGCGCCGCGCAATTTATGCCAAGTGGAGTATTTCATGCCTGAGGTCATTTTCACCGGTCCGGCCGGCCGCCTGGAGGGTCGTTATCAGCCCTCGAAGGAAAAGAGCGCGCCGATTGCCATCGTCCTGCACCCGCACCCCCAGTTCGGCGGGACGATGAACAACAAGATCGTCTACGACCTCTTCTACATGTTCCAGAAGCGCAATTTCACCACGCTGCGCTTCAATTTCCGCGGCATCGGCCGCAGCCAGGGCGAGTTCGACCACGGCACCGGCGAATTGTCCGACGCCGCCGCGGCGCTCGACTGGGTGCAGTCGCTGCATCCGGATTCCAAGAGCTGCTGGGTTGCCGGCTATTCGTTCGGCTCGTGGATCGGCATGCAGCTTCTGATGCGCCGGCCGGAGATCGAGGGCTTCATCTCGGTCGCGCCGCAGCCCAATACCTATGATTTCTCGTTCCTGGCGCCATGCCCGTCGTCCGGCCTGATCATCCACGGCGACGCCGACAAGGTCGCGCCGCCCAAGGACGTGCAGGGCCTGGTCGACAAGCTGCACACGCAAAAGGGCATTACCATCACCCAGAAGACCCTGCCCGGCGCCAACCATTTCTTTGCCAACCATGCTGAGCTTCTGATCGAGGAATGCGCGGACTACCTCGATCGCCGGCTGGCCGGGGAACTGTCCGACCCACGGCCGAAGCGGCTGAGATAATCGGCGATGTACCAACCGCCTCACTTCCAGGAAACACGGCCGGACGTCCTGCACGGGCTGATCCGGGCGCATCCGCTTGGCCTGCTGGTGTCGAACGGCGTCGAGGGCCGGTCGCCAACGCGATTCCCTTTCTTCTAGACGCGGATGTGCCACCGAACGGCAGGCTGCGCGCCCATTTGGCCAAAGCCAATCCGCAATGGCGGCTTTTGGCCGACAATCCCCCGGCGCCGGTACTGGTCGTCTTCCAGGGCGCCGATGCCTATGTGACGCCGTCCTGGTACGAGACCAAGCGTGAAACCGGCAAGGTGGTACCGACCTGGAACTACGCCATCGTCCAGGTGCGCGGCAGCGTCACGGTGATCGAAGACCAGGATTGGCTGGCCGAGCAGATTTCCGATCTGACGATGTCGCAGGAGGGCAGCCGCGCGGCGCCGTGGGCGGTGACCGACGCGCCGGCGCCCTTCATCCAGTCACAGATCAAGGGCATCGTCGGCCTGGAGATCGAAATCACCGAAATCAGCGGCAAATGGAAAGTCAGCCAGAACCGCCCGGCCGCCGACCGCGTCGGTGTCGCCGAGGGGCTCGAGAGCGAGACTGCCGATTCGGCCGACATGGTCCGGCTGGTAAGGTCTTACGGCGGGCTGGACGGCAAGTAATCCGGATTGCTTGCTCGACCGGTTCAGGCCGCGGTGGCGGGCTCAATCGACCTTGGTCATCGCCGCCTTGCGCTCGTTGGCGATCAGCCAGAGATTGCGGATGTAGATCAACAGGCCCATGGCCTGGCCGGCGATGAACACCGGATCCTGACGCTGGATGGCGTAGATCAGCAGCAGGCCGCCGCCGAACAGCGAAAAGAACCAGAAGGCGATCGGCACGACGCTGCGCTTGGCCTTTTCCGACGCCACCCACTGCACCAGAAAGCGCATGGTGAAGAAGAACTGGGCGACGAAGCCGAGCAGAACCCAGGCATCGAATTGCTTGACGAAAACATCGTGAAGCCAGGTCGCCAATTCCTGAAGCACGTTACCCATGCCTGATTTCCTCTACTTTGGGCATTCTGCGGCGCCTGCGGCGCAGCCACCAGACGCCGGCAAGATCGAGCACGCCCTGCAGGCCGCGATCGAAGATGCCGTAATTCGATTTGCCGTGACGGCGGGGGCGGTCGACGACATCGCAATGGACGACGCGGTAGCCCTCCTGGATGACCAGCGCCGGAACAAAGCGGTGGGTGCCGTCGAAGAACGGCAATTTCCGCAAAATGTCGGTGTAGATCGCCTTGAGGCCGCAGCCGGTATCCCGCGTCTCGTCGTGCAGGATGGCTTTTCTCAGCCCGTTGGCGAAACGCGACGCCAGTTGCTTGATCTTGCTGTCGCGGCGCTTCAGACGCTGTCCCTGCGCGGCCCCGACTTCGGGACCAGCCTGCCGCAGCGCGTCGATCAACACCGGGATGTAGCCGGGGTCGTTCTGGCCGTCGCCATCGATCGTGGCGACGATATCGCCGCGCGCCGCCCAGGCGCCTGAGCGCACCGAGAGCGACTGGCCGGCGGATTTTTCATGCCTGAGATGGCGCAGCGGAAACCGGCGAAGCGCTGCCTCTGCGGCAAGCACCGAAGGTGTATCGTCTGTCGAGCCGTCGTCGACGACAATGACCTCGAAGTCCCGCCCGGCCATGGCAGTGCCGATCTCGTCGAGCAGAAGCGGCAGGTTCGCCGCCTCGTTCCGGCAAGGAATGACGATGGATATCTCCGGCATCTCGACTCTGTCACAGGATATGGCATTCGATCGATGCCGCGCGGTCCAGTGGAAGAGCCCCGCTGGCGCGGCGCCTCATTACGCCAGCCGAAACAATGACGCAAGCAGGCCGCACGCTTGGGGTTCTCCCTTCTCCCCTTGTGGGAGAAGGTGGCCGCGCGAAGCGCGGTCGGATGAGGGGTGTTCCAGCTTGGCAAGGACGGCACTCCGTCCAGCACCCCTCAACGTCTTGGCGCTGCGCGCCAATCCACCTTCTCCCACAAGGGGAGAAGGCAAGAGGGGTGTCGCAAAACCGGATTCCACTTTTGCTGATCGCGCTTGAGTGCTAAACGCCCGCCTTCATGCATAGCCGAGCCGCGTTCGGCCGGAAGCTTTTCGGGAAAGAAAATGTCCGCCTTCAAATCCGATTTCCTGCGCACGATGAGCGAGCGCGGTTTCATCCACCAGACCTCGGACGATGCCGGCCTCGACCAGCTTTTCGCCATGGAAACGGTGAGCGCCTATATCGGCTTCGATGCTACCGCCAGGAGCCTGCATGCCGGGTCGCTGATCCAGATCATGATGCTTTACTGGCTGCAGCAGACCGGCCACCGGCCGATCGCGCTGATGGGCGGCGGCACCTCGATGATCGGCGATCCGTCGTTCAAGGACGAGGCGCGCAAGCTTTTGACGCCGCAGGACATTGAGGACAATCTCGCCGGCATCCGCCGCAACTTCACGCCCTACCTCAAATTTGGCGGCGGCCCCAACGACGCCGTCATGATCAACAATGCCGACTGGCTGATGGACATCAACTACGTCAATTTCCTGCGCGATGTCGGCCGGCATTTTTCGGTTAACCGCATGCTGGCCTTCGATTCGGTCAAGCTCCGGCTGGATCGCGAGCAGTCGCTGTCGTTCCTCGAATTCAACTACATGATCCTGCAGGCCTACGACTTCGTCGAGCTCTACAAGCGCCTCGGCTGCCGGTTGCAGATGGGCGGCTCCGACCAGTGGGGCAACATTGTCAACGGCATCGATCTCGGCCATCGCATGGAAGGCGCGCAGCTTTATGCGCTGACGACGCCGCTGCTCACCACCTCCTCCGGCGCCAAGATGGGCAAGTCGGCCTCGGGCGCGGTCTGGCTCGATGCGGAGATGCTGAGCCCGTACGAGTTCTGGCAATACTGGCGCAACACCGAGGATGCCGATGTCGGCCGTTTCCTGAAGCTCTACACGACCCTGCCACTCGCCGAGGTCGGACGCCTCGAACGGCTCGGCGGCTCGGAGATCAACGAAGCCAAGAAGATCCTCGCCACCGAAATCACCGCCATGCTGCATGGCCGCGAGGCGGCGGAGGAGGCCAGCGAAACGGCGCGTAAGACGTTCGAAGAAGGGGCGCTCGCCGAAACACTGCCAACCGTCGAGGTGGGCAGGACCGATCTTGAAGCCGGCGTCGGCATATTGTCGCTGTTCGTCACCGCCGGGCTGGCCGGGTCCAACGGCGAGGCACGGCGGCATATCCAGGGCGGCGCCGTGCGCCTCAACGACCAGCTCGTGGCCGACGATCGCAGGATGGTGACGCTGCAGGACCTTGGCCCGGAAAACGTCGCGAAACTGTCGCTCGGCAAGAAGAAACACGTTCTGGTGCGGCCGGTCTGACCAGGGCCCGGTACTTCCTGTTAGATCTTTTCCGAAACCGGTTTCATCTTGCGGCGCTTACCTTCGGTTCGGAATCACCGCCGAGGCTAATCAGCTAGCTCCCGAGAATGGCCGAGGTGCCATTCGTCTCATCGATCGGATCGAGCAGGTAGCGCAAATAGCGGACGTTCTGCGGCGCTTCGATGAACGTCTTGTTCGGGGCACGGAAGCGGACTTGCGGCTTGGAGGCTTGGAGGCTTGGAGGCTTGGAGGCTTGGAGGCTTGGAATGTGAGAAGCGGACGTTCAGGCGCCCCCATGCATCGACGCGATCTGACCCATTCACGACAGTCGAAATCACGGTGAACGGGTCCGCTTGCGCCGGTAAAGCGAACGTACGACGTGCTACGAATCTCGCCTGGCTGGTCCTGGGCGGACCAGAGGAGCTAACGTCTATGCTATAGCCCTCCATGGCCCTCCTGAATCCCTGGGTTTGGACACCAGTTCGAGCGGAACGCCAGAGAGATGCCCTGAGGCGCTGCTGTCACGTGGGATGGCTGCCTCGCAGGCGCCGCCCTCCGATAGCTCATGGGCGGCTTGAGGCGGCGATCGCGGGATAGTCGGTATAGCCAGCGGAGCCGCCGCCATAGAGCGTCGCCGAGTTGAACTCCGTCAGCGGCGTGCGCGTCTTCAGCCGTTCCACAAGGTCGGGATTGGCGATGAACGGGCGCCCGAAGGCGAAGAGGTCCGCCTTGCCCTCGGCGAGCCGCGACGCCGCGAGGTCGAGGTCATAGCCGTTATTGGCGATATAGGTATTGTTGAAGCGCCGGCGGAGCGATCCGAAGTCGAACGGCGCGACATCGCGCGATCCGCCAGTGGCGCCCTCGACGACATGGATATAGACGATGCCCAAAGCATCGAGTTGATCGACGATATAGTCGAACTGCGCCTGGGGGGCGCTGCTCGAGACGCCGTTGGCGGGCGAGACGGGCGAAATCCGGATGCCGGTGCGCTCTGCGCCGATCTCCTCGACCACCGCAGTCGCAACCTTCAGCATCAGCCGGGCGCGGTTCTCGACCGATCCGCCATAAGCATCCGTGCGGACATTGGCACCGTCCTTGGCGAACTGGTCCAGCAGATAGCCGTTGGCGCCATGAATCTCGACGCCATCGAAGCCGGCCTCAATGGCGTTCGCGGCTGCTTGCCGGAAATCGTTGACGATCCCCGCAAGCTCGTCGTGCGCCAGCGCGCGGGGCTCCGAAACCTCGACAAAGCCGTTGTTCACGAACGTCTTGGTCGCGGCCCGGATTGCCGAGGGCGCGACGGGCGCGGCGCCGTTCTCCTGCAGATCGACGTGCGAGACGCGGCCGACGTGCCAGAGCTGCAGGAAAATCCGCGCGTCCTTGGCGTGCACCGCGGTCGTGACCTTTCGCCAGCCGTCGATCTGAGCCTGAGAATAGATGCCGGGCGTGTCCTGGTAACCTTGTCCCTGCCGCGAGATCTGCGTGGCCTCGGAGATCAGCAGGCCGGCAGAGGCCCGCTGGCCGTAGTACTCGGCGGCAAGATCGCCCGGAACGAAGCCCGGGCCAGCGCGATTGCGCGTGAGGGGCGCCATGACGATACGATTGGAGAGCGTCAGCGAGCCGAGAGAATAAGGCTCAAAAAGTGCTTTGTTGGTCATAGGCCACCTTGTTTGTCCCCGCCGCGACGAGGTCGTTATCAAATGGTTTCGTTGGTGCTCAGGCGACCTTGCGGTACCGCTCGGCGGGATGTTCGTTCCGATAATTCGGAAGCATGGCCTGGCGCGCGACCTGAAGCGCATCCCACTGCCCGGCATCGGGAAGCGGCGGGATGGTCACCGGTTCGCGGCGGTCGAAGCCGACCAGCGCCGCATCAACCAGATCGTCCACCTCCATCACGTTGGAGAGCGTGTTGATGTCGGCGCCGACGTGGTCCCAGATCTCCGTACGCGTCGTGGCGGGCAGCACGGCCTGGACGTAGACACCCTTCGGCGCGAGCTCGAGGCTGAGCCCCTGCGACAGAAACAGCACGAAGGCTTTGGTTGCGCCGTAAACCGTCATCCCGAACTCCGGCGCCAGCCCGACCACGGAGCCGATGTTGACGATCGACCCTTCGCCAGCTTTCGCAAGACGCGGGGCGATGGCGCTGGCAAGTCGCAGAAGCGCGGTCGTGTTGAGCGCAACGAGCCGGGCGACGTCATTGGTACTCTGCTCGATGAAGCTTCCGCCGATGGCTGTTCCGGCATTGTTGACGAGAATCCCGATGCGGACGTCATCGCGCAGCCTCGTCTCTACCGTTGCAAGCTCGGCAGGCTGCGTGAGATCAGCCTGGATGATGTCGATCGCAACGCCAGTTTCCTGACGGAGCCGGGCTCCCAGTGCCTCCATTCGTGCCACGTCACGGGCAACCAGCACGAGGTCGTGTCCGCGGCGGGCGAACCGTTCGGCATAGGAAGCTCCGATGCCCGTGGAGGCGCCGGTGATGAGGACTGATGGAATGGTGGTCATGGCATTGCTCTTTTCTCTGATGGAACCTATATTCATGACGATCATCATGATTGCGGCTAAATATGATGGGCATCATGTAAATGTCAACGGGGCCGACGGAGAATTTTGAAATGAAGGTCAGTCGAGAGCAGATGGCGGAGAACCGTCACCGGATATTGGATGCGGCCAGCCGGCTGTTTCGCGAGAAGGGGTTCGACGCGGTCAGCGTGGCGGAAGTGATGAAGGCCGCCGGGCTCACCCATGGCGGCTTCTATGGCCATTTCAGTTCGAAGGACGACCTGATCGCGCAGACCCTTGCCCACGTCCTCGCCGCGGACTCAGGCGGAGGGGGCGATCTTCGCGCTTATGTAGGTTCCTATCTTTCGCCCCGGCATCGCGACAACTGCGCCGGCGGTTGCCCGACGGCGGGCCTTGCCGCAGCCATCCGCCATCAGACCCCGGCTGCACGCTCGGCCATGACGGAAGGCCTACGATCGCAGATCGACCGTATCGGCAAGGCGCTCCCGGAGTTGGATCCGGCAGACAGACGCCGCGCGGCGATCGGAAGCTGGGCAGCGATGGTGGGGGCAGTAATCCTCGCCCGGGCGATCGACGATCCCGCGCTGTCGGATGAAGTGCTTGAGCAGACGCGCGCCTGGGTCGATGCCGGGATCAGCCAAGTGTCTGCCAGCTAGGTGGTCTGCGGCAGGAGTGCTCTTGTCGAGAGCAATGCGGCTATCGGCGTTGGTTGGGTGGCTATCTTGCAGAATATCGCACGGCAGCGTGCAATCAGCGGGATCCGCGGACCAAGAGGGTTTCGAACTTCCCTGTTGAGGCAACCATGCTGTCGCCCAATTTCCGCTAAACTGGCGAATGAAGCCGTTCAACGGCAGAACATCGAATGACCGCTCCTGGCGCAACTACGCCCTCAAGCGCGATCGCCGGTGATGTCCGCTGTAAGGCGGTGGCACAACTAACTTTAACGGCCGACATTAGGCGCAAAGCGGCCATTTAGGCCCGGGCGGACGTCAGTCGCCTTTGGATCATGGGCGTGAATTCGCGGGGCGGACGAGCGGCCGCTTAAGATCAAAACTCGGTCGCTCGAGGTAATTGGGTTTTGACCTCACCTATACTCGAAGATCGACCGGAAAATCCCGGGCGCTATCACCGATAGCGGATTGACCTCCAGGTTCGGCTTGTTGGCGTTGCCCCTCAGCCTGTAGGTGACGCCGATCAGGCCGCGGTCGCGGCCGTTGCCGAGCAGTGCGCCGATCAGCGGCAGTTCGCCGAAGATGCGGTTTACGCCGTAGGCCGGCATGAACGTGCCGGTCATGTCCATATTGTTGTTCTGGTCGTAGAGCGTGCCCTGGAAGGTGGTGCCGATGCGCGAGCCGCGCAGCACGCCGTTGCGCAGCTTGAGATAGCCGCTGCCCTTATCGATCTCGCTGAAACCGCGCTCGAACTTCACCCTCGACGTGTCGAGATTGCCTTTGACCGCCTCGTTGAGGCTGCGGTTGTCGCCGGCCGGCGTCGTCGACACGATCGAGGCGAGCTTCGGCTCGTTGACGACAAAGAAGTTCTTGGCGTCGACCTGGCCTTTCATCGGACCGTCGCCGGCCCCGGTGAGCGCCAGCGTGATCGAGCCGCCTTCCATATGCTCGTAGATGTTGAGGAAGCGCAGTATGGCGCCGGCGTCGGCCGACTTCATGTTGAGCGTGCGCAGGCCGCCGCCGGTCGTGTTGCTGATGGTGATGGCGGCTCCCGAACTTGCCGTGGCGCTCACCTTGAGCCCGTTCACCCGGGACCCTGCGGCGCTGTAGTCGAGTTTCAGATTCGACAGCACCTCGTCGTGGAAGCCGGTCAGGGAGCTGACGTCGGCGCTGACCGAGATCGCATCGACGCCGGTGGTCTTGGTGGCGGTATCGACATCGGACGTGAATTGCTTGATCAGCGAGCGTGCGTCCAGCGCGCTGCCGCTGACCTCGACCGCATAGGCTTTGCCCGACCGCTTCACCGAGACGGCGACGTCGTCGCCCCTGTTCAACGTGACCTTGCTGAACCGGGCCGAGGACAAGGCGCCGTTGACCAGCACCGCGCTGCCGTCGATGGAGAAGGTCTTGCCGTCGAGTTCGAAATTGGACAGCGTCGTGGTGTCGCCGGTCTTCGCCATGGCGAAGACCACCTTGGCGGGAATGCCGGGGCCCTTGCTCCAGCCGGCCCAGGGAATGTCCAGCCTGGCATTGGTCAGGTCGGCCGACACGTTCTGGTTGCCGGTGCCACTCTTGTCGATCGCCACCTTGATGGTTCCGGAAAGCAGCGTCGACAGGCCAGGCATGGCGGTGGCGCGCGTCTTGTCGTCGAGCACCAGCTCCACTTTACGACTGCGCGGCGGGCCGCCATCCCTGAGCGGCTCGATCAGGTCGAGCTCGGCCGGAATGCCGTTGAGCAGCGCCTTGGCCGAGATCACCGCCCGGTCGGGCGCGACCGTGATCGAGCCGTCGGCATGGCTGACCGTCTGGCCCTCGAACGGCTTGCCCAGCGACAGGTCCTTGTAGTCGAGCGCCACCAGCCAATCGAGTTTGGAAGAGTCGACACCGGACTGCAGCGGAATATCGGCCTTGACGTGGCCGGTCACCGTGCCGGACAGGTCGTCCGGCAGCAGGCCGACATGGCGCATGGCGTTGATCGGGTCAAACGATGCCAGCTCGGCGATTGCCGGCGACTCGCCGGCGACATCGATGTCGAGCGCGCCGATCACCGGCGGATGGTTCGCCGCCTTGACGGTGAGCGTGCCGTTGCTCGCCGCCACCGTGCGGCCGCTCGGCATATAGACGCTGCCCGACGACAGCGCGACGTCGACGTCATTGCCGTGGAAGCCGACGACGCCGACGGCATCGCGGATCGGCGGAATGCGGCCGGCCGTGTCGAAGCGCGATCCTTCGACCTGGAATCGGCCGAACACTTCATCGGCCGAAAGCGGCACGCCGTTGCCGAGCCGTCCGGGCACGACCTGGAACTGCAGGCTGCCATCGACGACGCGGCCGCCGAACAGGTTCTTGAGCACCCACAGCCTGGCATTGCGCGCCGAAAACCAGGGCCATAATTGCTTGACGTGCGAGACCGGCATGTCGTGGACATTGAGCGCCACCGATATGCCCGGCGCCTGGTTGGCGACGAATGAAACCGAAGCCGTGCCCAGCACTTCGCTGCCCGGTCCGGACCGGACGCCGATCTGCTCGGCGACCAGCTTTTGGCTCGTCGGCTGGTAGACGCCGGCAATACGGGCAATGAAGCTGAGCGCCGGCTCCGGCGAATCCGAAGGCGCCAGGGTCGAACCGTCGCTGGTCAGGTCGTAACGATAGGATGGCTCCTCGCCCGCTGCGCCGGTAGCCGGCTTCGGCCCGATCGAACCGGCGAAATCGAAGGTCGAGCGGCCGGTTTTCACCAGCAAACTGTCGACCTGGATTTTGTTCGACCCGGCGACGAGTGTTGCATCGAGATCGATGTCGGCCGGAAGCAGGCCGCGCGAACCGAGATCGAGCACCGATCCGGTCAGTGACAGGGCGGCGGTCAGCCGCGAACCGTTGTCGCCGGTCCCTTCCGACCCCGCCAGCTTCAAGGCGATCGCGCCCAATTTGCCGCCTGCTGCCGCAGCTTCGGCATCCGCCGCCTGGATGCTGGCGTCCAGCGTGGTGATGCGTCGCGTCGCCGGATCGCGGGTGGCGGAAGCGGCGATGGTAAGCGCCCTGCCGTCGACATCCGCATCGGATGAAAACTCCATGCTTCCCGGTCCCGTCTGCGACACGGAGGCGTCGGCGATGGTGACCGACTTGACCGATCCGGTCTCGGGCAGTTCCAGCTCGACGTTGCGCAGATCGATCTGGCGCATCGAATCCTCGCGCACCGCATCGAGCGCGCGGTTGACGTTGGCGAAGACGGCGGCGGAAAGTTTTTCCGGATCGATGAGGCCATCCTGGTTGCGCAGCCCGGCCGTCCAGTCGCCGCCGGACGGCATCGCCGCCATGACGATGTGCGCGTCGGAAATCCGGGCGCTGGTCAGCCGTACCTCGCCCGAAAGCAACGGGATCAGCCGGATGCCGAAGCGGACCCGGCCGGCATCGGCCATCGGTTTGCCGTCGGCGGTCTTGAGGCTGACGTCGCTGACCTGCAGCGCAATGAAGCTCGACCCGTCAAGCGTCAGCCGTGCCGGCCCGACGGCAACGTCGACATCGAAGCCGGCCAATTTCTCGATTGCCGTTTCGGCTTCCGCGCGAAGCCGCTCCGAGCCGAAGCCGGACACGCCGATCGCATAGACGCCGGCGGCAGCCAGCAGCACAAGGGCGACAAGACCGGCAAACAGCCGCGCCATCATACGGACCCCGCGACCGATCGACGCCTGGCCGAGCGGCGGGACGCGGCACGCGGACGGAAAGGTTCCCAGGTCGGTGATCTCGTCACGCCTGAACCTGATCTTCTCGTGCTGCGGTAGCTCCTGATCCACGCAATCTTCCGTTGAAACGAATTCGATCGTGGACGAATCCCCGCTCGACATTATATCGATGCAGCCTGGCGCGTAACCTCAAACAAGGGCATCGGTATGGCTGGCCTCGACGTGGGCGATGTTGCGCCGCAGTTCGATCTTCCGCGCGACGGCGGCGGTTCACTCAGCCTCGCCGCATTGCTGGGAAAACCCATCGTACTCTATTTCTACCCACAGGACGACACCACAAGCTGCACCAACGAGGCGATCGGCTTTTCGCAGTTGAAGCCGGAGTTCGAAAAGGCCGGCGCTGTCGTCATCGGGCTCTCGCCGGACAGCGTCAAGAAACATGACAAATTCAAGGCGAAATACGATCTGAGCGTCAACCTTGTCGCCGACGAAGAGCGCAAAGTGATCGAGGCTTACCATTTGTGGGTGGAAAAGAAGCTCTACGGCCGCACCTATATGGGCGTCGAGCGGGCGACGTTCCTGATCGGCCGGGACGGACGCATCGCCAGGATCTGGCGCAACGTCCGCGTCAAGGGGCACGCCGAAGAGGTGCTGGAGGCGGTTCACGCCCTTTGAGAGCTGCGCCAGGTCGCTGCAATTCGATACCCGTTTTGCGCGAAGACCTTTGCCTGTCGTTCGATCGGCAAAACTTTGTTAACCCTAATAATGTGTAATCAGGCTTGTCGTTGGTGTCGTAACGAAAGCTTGGTCCCGTGAACGTAGCCAGTCAGTCAGCGGTCTTCGGCAGACGCAGAGAGCCCCACACGGTCATCATCGCCCGGGGCGACCAGATAAGGCATTTCACCATACGCCCGTGGCTGGCTGCATTTTGCGGCTCGGCGCTGGCGGCGGTCGTCATCGGCTACCTGCTGGCGACCTCCTATCTGGTGCTGCGCGACGATCTGATCGGCGCCACGACGGCGCGGCAGGCGCGCATGCAGCAGGCCTACGAAGACCGTATCTCGGCACTGCGCAGCCAGGTCGACCGCATCACCAGCCGCCAGCTACTCGATCAGCAGCTGATGGAAACCAAGGTCAGCGAGCTGCTGGAACGGCAGAGCCAGCTCAGCCTGCGTCACGGCCGTCTCGGCCCGATCCTCGAACGAGCCGAAAACGAGGTCGCAACGCCGCCCGTGCCGGCGGCAAAGCCGGACGAACATGCCGACGCGGCCGGCAGCATCCAGCCGACGGCCTATTCCGTCGCCAGCCTTGCCGCCCCCCTTGCCGCTCCTGTGGGCGTTGACGACACCAGGCCGTTCTCGCTGTGGTCGACCCGCGCCGATCCGCTGCCGAGCGAAAGTGCGGCCGACCGGGCAGACAAGCTCTTCGTTTCGATCAACAACTCGCTGAAGGCCATCGAGAGCCAGCAGCTCACCCGCATCGCCACACTTGCCGACAATGCCTACAAAAGCGCCGACGCGATCTCGCAGGCGCTCGAGGCCGCCGGCCTGCCCGTTGATAGCGAATTCGAAAAGAGCGACGTTGGTGGCCCGCTGATACCACTCGACAGCTCGTTGGTCTTCGACAGCAAGGTCAAGGAGTTGGACGAGGCTCTTGACGCGCTGGATCATCTTAAAAAGGAAGCGCGCCGGCTGCCGCTCGCCAACCCCGCCCCCGGCCGCAGCGTCACCAGCCCGTTCGGCGTGCGCACCGACCCCATCCTCGGCACGGCCGCCTTGCATTCCGGCATGGATTTCAGGGCGCCGGTCGGTGTGCCGGCCAAGGTCACGGCAGGCGGCGTCGTCGTCAAGGCCGGCTGGAACGGCGGCTACGGCCGCATGATCGAGGTCGACCACGGCAACGGTTTTGTAACGCGTTACGGGCATCTCAGCGAAATCGACGTCGCCGTCGGCCAGAAGCTCGATGCCGGAGACGTCATCGGCAAGACCGGCAACAGCGGCCGCTCGACCGGCCCGCACCTGCACTACGAGGTCCGCCACAATGGCGAGGCGATCGATCCGCTGCGGTTCCTGACCGTCGGCAAGAAGGTCGAGCGGTATCTGTAGAGCCGGCGATTCATTCGGCGTGAAGCCTGTCGCGCGGCCAACCGCCCGCTAGGCAATATCAGAGATAGATCGCTTTCAGCCCTCAGCAGCAGCCATGAACGCGCCGAGCCGCCGGTTGAACGGCTCACCGGTCTGCTGAACGCTGTGCCCCGCGCCGGCGATCACGGCACGATCGGCACCAAGCACGTTTTCGAGCACGTCGCAGACGGCGTCGAATGCTGCGCTGTGCCCGCCGGATACCACCAGTTTCGGGAACGGCGCATCGGCAAGTTGCCGAAGCGGAATTTCGGCCTCCCATGGCCCGCGTTCGACGACGAGCATGGCCGCGCCTTGCGCGAGCGGGGGCGGCAGCGGGTCTGGCAATTGTATCGCCGAGCCGACCAGATGGAGAAACTGGCGCAAGAAAAGCGCGGGATCGTCGCGCGGTCCGCTTTGCCAGTGGGTCTTCAGGCGCGTCACGAGTTCATTGACGGCAACATCCTCGCGCGCAAGGTCAAAGGCCGGCGGCTCGATCACCGTGAGCGAACGGATTGCTCGCGGGCGCATCGCTGCTGCAAGAAGAGAGATGACGCCGCCATAGGAATGCCCGACCAGATGGACGCGGTTTTCGTCCCAGAGGTCATGCGTCCGATCGAGGAATCCGGCAACCAGTCCGGCGTCGACGGCGAAATCCTCGCGTTCGGCAGGGGAACTTGATCCGAATCCGGGCCGGTCGACCACAACCAGCTTCCAGCGCTCCGCAAGCGGTAGCTGGGCGGACCATGTCATCATGCCGTTCGTGACGCTGCCGTGGACGAACAGCACCGGCGGCCCGTCGCCCCGCACCTCATAGCCGAGATCAATCCCGTCGAGGGTCAGCTTCGGCATCGCATCTCCTCCCGCCGACCGGCGAGAGGAAGTATGCTCCCTGCAACGGAAAGGCGCAACGAACTCCGATCCTTGGCCGGCTCACAACCGGTTCCGAAATGGCTTCAGGGCGCTGATCGGAATGCCGGCCAAGGTCATGCCTGGCGTCCCCGTCCAGCCGCTGGCGCTTCATACTGGAAAATTGCCAGAGTTGGCCCATCCGCCGGCGGGCGCGAATTCGCCGGCGTTAGAAGGACCTTGGCCGCAGACGAATTATTTTTGAATTCCATTTGACTGAATAAATGTTCGGTGCGAACCTCTGCTCTCTCGAGAGGGCGCCAGACATGGCATTGCGCGGGACCAATCAGGAGTTCGGGCGGCCGTATAACCGGCGCATCGTGCTCGAATCCATCCGCCTTCACGGGCCAATCGCTCGCGGCGATATCGCCAGGCGGGTCGGACTCACCGTGCAGACGGTGTCAACCATCGTTCGCGAGCTGGAAGAGCACGGTTACGTGCTGTCGTTGCGCGAAGAGCCCAAGGGGCGCGGCCTGCCACCGGCAACGCTGCGCATCAATCCGGAAGGCGGCTATGCCGTCGGCATCCACGTCACCCCGCTGGGCATCAATGCCGCCCTGATCAACCTAAGCGGCGATGTTATCGAGAGCACCTACCGCGAAGCCCCAAATGCAACGCCCGACCACGCTTTCGAGCTGATCGGCGCCATGGTGCTCGAGTTGACGGCATTGCGGCCCGGTGGCCGCGTTCTCGGCATCGGCATGGCGCTGCCCGGACCGTTCGGCGTGGAGTCCATGAGCTTTGTCGGGCCGACCACCATGACCGGCTGGAAGGATGTGGCGCTGCGCGAGCGGCTGGCCGCCTCGACCGGACTGCCGGCCTTTTTCGAAACCGATATGGCGGCGGCTGCCATCGGCGAGCGCCTCTACGGCCTCGGAACGGCATATTCCGAGTATTACTATCTTTATTTCGGCGTCGGTCTCGGCGGCGTCATGGTGCATGACGGGGCGGCATTGCGCGGCGCCTGGGGAAACGCCGGTGAAATCGGCCACATTCCCGCGGTGCCGGGCGGCGAGCCCTGCCCGTGCGGCAATCGCGGCTGCCTCGAACGGTATCTCTCGCTCGAGGCGCTGCGGCGCCGCAACATCGCCGACGCCGAGTGGGTGAGCGAGATTGCGCCGATCTTCCGCAACGCCGTCACCATCATCGAAAACCTGTTCGATCCCGAAACCATCATCCTCGGCGGGCTGGCGTCCACCGAGCTGCTCGAAAGGCTTGCCGGCGCGGCCGCGCACCTGCCCAATTCGGTCTCGGCGCGAAGCGATCGCACGACGCCCCGCGTCAGCGTCGCGCGCGGCGGCCAGCATGCGGTGTTGCGCGGCGCCGCCGCGCTTGCCGTTTCCGGGGTGCTTTCGCCGCGCTTCGGCCAGATCTTCACCGCCGAGCGCGAACGCGGGCGAGATCTCTTGCATAACAAGGGGATCGCGGCATGAGCGAACCGCTGCTCGTGCTCGACAACGTCGCCAAGAATTACGGCGCCATCGAAGCGCTGAAAGGCATCAGCTTTTCGATCGACAAGGGCGAAGTGGTGGCGCTTCTGGGTGACAACGGCGCCGGCAAATCGACGCTGGTCAAGATCATTGCCGGCGGCCTGGAGCCGACCTCCGGCCGCATGCTGTTCGAAGGCAAGGAATTCCTGGCCAAATCCCCCGCCGAGGCCAAGGCCGCGGGGATCGAGACGGTCTACCAGGACCTGTCGCTTTGCACCAATGTCGACGTGGTCGCCAATTTCTTCATGGGCCGCGAGATCACCAGGAAGGTTCTCGGCATTCCGGTGCTCGACGAGCGCGCCATGGAGCAGGTGGTGCAAAAGGCGCTGGCCAGCGCCGGCACCCGCATTCCCTCGCTTCGCACCAATGTCGAGCATCTTTCCGGCGGTCAGCGGCAGGCCATCGAGCTCAACCGATTCGTGCATTTTGGCGGCAAGCTGGTGCTTCTCGACGAGCCGTTCGCGGCACTCGGCGTCGAACAGACGCGGCGCGGCCTCGACATGATCCGCCAGGTGGCGAGCCAGGGCATCGGCGTCGTCATCATCACCCATATCATGCAACAGGCCTTCCAGGTCGCCGACCGGATCGTGGTGATCCGGCAAGGCGTCGTGGCGGGCGACGTCGCACGCAACAAAACAAGTCCCGACGCGGTGATCAAAATGATCACCGGAGAGACGCTCGCCGGTGCCGGACCGGCAAGCTGAGGGACATATGAGGGGTCCGGCGCAAGAGGAGCGAACGACATGAAGAAAATACTTCTTTCCGTCTTCGGTATCCTGGCACTGGCCTTTGCCACGCTCACGCCGGCATTCGCCCAGTCCAAGGGCACCGTCTACTACATGGTGCCGACATTGCTCGATGAGTTCCAGACCGGCTCGGTGAGCGCGCTGGAATTGTTCCTGAAGCAGGTCGGCTACGAGATGAAGACGCTGAACGCCGACAACAAGACCGACGCTCAGCAATCCCAGATGAACGACGTCATCGCGCTGAAGCCGTCGGCGATCATCCTAGCCGCCGTCGATTTCAATGCGCTGAAACCGTCGATCGAGGCCGCCCGTGCCGCCGGCATCCCGGTCGTCGAGTTCGACCGCCAGATCACCTCGACGCCGTCCGACTTCACCTCGGTGGCCGGAACCGTCGAGATCGGCTACGTCGCCGCCGATCAGGCGCAAAAGCTCCTGACCGCGAAAAACGGCTCGGTGAAGGGCAAGATCCTGCAGGTGCTCGGCGATCCGGGCGACCCCTACACGCTCGACATCCAGAAGGGTTTCGAGGAGAAGATGAAGGCGTTCCCGGACGTCAAGATCATCTCGCTGCCGGCCATGCAATGGGAGGCCAGCAACGCCGGCACCATCGTCGCCGACCAGATGCTCGCCAACCCCGACATCGACCTGATCTTCAGCCATGCCGCGCATCTTTCGGTCGCTGCCGTCGCCTCGCTCGAGGCCGCCGGCAAGAAGCCGGGCGACGTCATGCTGATGAGCTCGAACGGCGCTCCGGTCGGCCTCGACCTGATCCGCAAGGGCTGGCTCAACGTCGAAGTCGAGCAGCCGCTCTACGCCCAGGCCGCGGCGGTCGCGATGTTCATGGACAAGGTGGTCAACAAGCAGGAGATCAAGCCCGGCGAATATGATGTGCTTGGCCTGAAATCAACCCTGACCAAGGAAGCGTGGGGACCGAACATCAAGATCCCCGGCGCTGCGATCACCAAGGAAAATGTCGATAACCCGGCCTTCTGGGGCAACATGAAGCCGCCGACCGAAACCATAAAGCCGGTCGAATAGCGAACTCGCCAGAAGCTCCGGGCCATGCCGGCCCGGAGCCCAGCCCTGCAGCCCGAGTGCGTTCAAACGGACGCGCGCGGGAATGCTGCAGCAATTTTCAACCACGCCTGATAGTCCGAAAACCGAGTGGTTTTTCGGGGTCGGCGCCAACCGGATCCTGAGATGAACCCCCGCACGCGCCAAACCCTCGAGTTCATCCTCGACAATCTTGTCTGGTTCATGCTGGTCTTCGTGCTGGTGGTCTTTTCCATCCTTATCCCGAACTATTTTCAGCTCGGTATCTTCGCCAACATCATCGAGGCGTCGAGCGTGCTCGGCGTAATGTCGATCGGCCTGGCGCTGGTCATCATCGCCGGCCATATGGACCTGTCGGTCGAATCGGTCGCGGCGCTCAGCGCCATGGCGGTCGGCATCCTGTTCTGCTCGTCGGGCATCGGCCTTGGCATCCAGTTGCAGCCGCAATGGCTGATGGTTCCGGTTTCGCTGCTCATCGCGCTTGCCGTCGGCGGCCTCATCGGCGCCTTCAACGGCGTCCTCGTGGTCAAGGTGAAGATGAGCGCCTTCATCATCACGCTGGCGTCATACATCTGGGTGCGCGGCCTGGTGCTGGTTATTTCCGGTGGCCGCTCGGCACAGGATCTGGCGCCGGCAATCCGCTGGTTCGCCATCCAGCGCCTGGGTGGCCTGCCGCTGACTGCCTGGATCGCCATTGCGTGCTTCGTGGTGTTCTCGCTGATCATGGCCAAGACGCCCTTCGGCCGGCACCTGGTCATGATCGGCGGCAACGAGACGGCGACCTTTCGCGCCGGCATCCGCGTCAACCGCAACCTGGTCATAGCCTTCGTTCTCGCCGGCGCCATCGCCGGCCTTGCCGGTTGGCTGCTGGCGATCCGTACCTCCGGCGCGACAGCTAATCTCGGCGTCGGCCTGTTGTTCAATGCCTTCGCCGCGGTCGTCATCGGCGGCGTCAGTCTGAAGGGCGGCGTCGGCACCTTGCCCGGCGTCTATGCCGGCGTGCTGCTGCTCTCGGCCATCAACACGGCGATCAATTTGATGGGCCTGCCGGCCAACTTCACCCAGGTGATCCATGGCCTGCTGGTGCTTGCCGCCGTGCTGCTCGATGCGTTCAAGCAGACGATACGCCAGAGGCTGGCATGACCGGCCGTCTGGAAGACAAAGTCGCGCTGATCGTCGGCAGCGCACGTGGCATCGGCAAGGGCATCGCACAGCGTTTTGCCGAAGAGAGCGCGAAGCTGGTCCTGGCCGACACCGAGGCCGAGGCGGGGCAAGCGACCGCGAACGAACTCGGCGCCGCCTTCATCCGCACCGACATCTCGCAGATGGCCGATGCGCAAGCCGCCGTGGCGCTGGCCCTCGACCGTCACGGCCGACTCGACATCATGGTGCAGAATGCCGGCATCTATCCCTGGCAATTGCTGGAAAACACCAGTCCCGACGACTGGGACCGGGTCATGGCGGTGAACTTGCGCGGCAGCTTCATCGCCGCACGCGCGGCGCTGGTGCCGATGAAGGCACAGCATTTTGGCCGCATGCTGTTCACCTCCTCGATCACCGGCCCGCATGTCACCAGCCCCGGCCACGGCCATTATTCAGCGACCAAGGCCGGCATCAATGGGCTGATCCGTTCGGCTGCGCTCGAATTCTCGGGCTACGGCATTACGGTCAACGGCGTCGAGCCCGGCAACATCCTCACCGAAGGCATAGAGCAGCATCGCGGTGCGGCCTTCATCAAGAACATGGAAGACGCCATTCCGCTCGGCCGTCTCGGCAGCCCGCGCGACGTGGCCAACGCCTTCCTGTTTCTGGCCTCGGACGACGCCAGCTACATCACGGGCACGACCATCATCGTCGACGGCGGGCAGCTTTTGCCCGAGGGCAAGGATTTCCGGCTGCTGCCGCCATGATCCTCGATTTCGGCGGCGGTTTCTTCCTGCGCCGGGCGACCACCGCCGATCATGCAGCGCTTGCGATGATCTGTCTCAAGACCGGCGATGCCGGCAAGGATGCCAGCGGCCGCGAGGACGACCCGGACCTGCTCGGCCTCCTCTACACTATTCCCTACCAGGTGCTCGAACCCGAT
Source organism: Mesorhizobium sp. M0998 (assembly GCF_040318885.1). Lineage (NCBI taxonomy): Bacteria > Pseudomonadati > Pseudomonadota > Alphaproteobacteria > Hyphomicrobiales > Phyllobacteriaceae > Mesorhizobium > Mesorhizobium sp. M0998. The sequence continues at coordinate 156,164 of NZ_JAMYND010000004.1, read as the reverse complement.
CTGGCCTTTATTATCGATAGCCCCACAGGTGCGGCCGGCTATCTGCTTGGCGCAGCCGATACGGGCGCTTTCAATGCCAGCCTGGCATCAGACTGGTATCCGGACCTGCAGCGGCGCGTGGTAGACCCGGGACCGGACAACTCGCGCTGGCGCGGCAGCGACTGGGCGCGGTACCGGATCCACCACCCCGATTTCGCTGTTCCGCCTGCGCTGGCGGCCTACCCGTCGCATGGCCATATCGACCTGTTGCCGCAAGCGCGCGGGAAAGGCATCGGCAGGCGCGCGATGGCCTTCCTCGAGCAGCGCCTTGCCGCGAGCGGCTCGACCGGCATCCACCTCGAAGTCATGCCGGAGAACGATGGTGCGCTAAGGTTTTATAGGACGATCGGATTTCGGGTGCTGCAGCACCCGGACCTGCCGATGCATTGCGTTTACATCGGAAAACGGCTTGCTCATCGGGCAGAAGCTGCACGCTGAGCCGCGGCAAGCAATCGCACAACCTGCATGGACACTGACCGGGAGGATTATGGAAGTACAATGCTGCGGTGCTGCAGCAACCATGTGCCTCCGCGTGAACACCTTTGCCGCACCAACCGAACCTTCTGGAAGGCGCCAGGCCAACACGGTGCGGGGCTAATTCGAGTGTTGGCGGAGCGTCTACTAGTGCAGTATGGGCGGCAGGGGAACATCCGCGACCGTTCCCCCGGCTACAATCGAGAGCACATAAAGCAGATAAATGGCTAATACCAACAGGGCGAGGAATGAACCGCTGGCAAAGACTCCTGCAACCGCGGCGTCGGGATAAGCTTCGACTTGTTCTTTCTTGAAGGTGTCTTCTTCGTTACGGGTTGTCTTCACAATCCGTTCGCCTGGAAGCCGGTTTTTTTCAGCTTCCTTCGATATCTTATCCGCGAGATCTCCTGCGATCACGGGATCGTCCGGAAGATGACTCGCAAGCCATCCAGGAATATTTTCGCTCCCGCCCATGCCCATACGCAATTGAGATACTGCAAGTTGTAGCTTTCGGCAATCGTTTCCCTCATGAGAGGCAAGCAGATCAGACTTAAGTCCCTGCGGAAAGACAGTTTGAATCAGACCAAAGTCCGAGTAGCACAGTGGTCGGATGCGTCTCACCTGGCGATCAGCTTGAGCGGTGTAGCCCAAACTGAACACATCGAGGAAAATGGTGGGCGATGACGGGCTCGAACCGCCGACATCTTCGGTGTAAACGAAGCGCTCTACCAACTGAGCTAATCGCCCGCTCCGGGCCGGACCTTTAAGCAGTTAGGACCGGCTTCGCAAGGCCAAATGAGAGGCCAGTGGCTTGGCCGGGAGCCGGTTTCGGCAACAAAGTTCGGCTTGTCAAAAAACCTTCTGCTGTTTGCTGTTATGCTGTCCGGGTCCGCTTGACACCCGGTGGCTTACCCCTTATCCACCGCCCCAACGACGAACACGGCTGACACGTGCTCGTCCATGCGCGGGTGTAGCTCAGTTGGTTAGAGTGCCGGCCTGTCACGCCGGAGGTCGCGGGTTCGAGCCCCGTCACTCGCGCCATTTCTCCTTTGGGGTCACGTCCCCTGGTGTCGGAGAAATGTCGACGTTGATTTGTCAAAAACCGTCGTCGTTCATGATGTAATCCATACGGTCTCACCTCTTGGCGAGCAGCGCCTCGACTTCCTGCAGCGTCGGCATGGACGGCGCGGTGCCTGGGCGCGTCACCGAGATGCCGGCGACGGCGCAGGCGAAGCGCACCGCTTCCAGAGGTTCGATCCCCCTCGACAGCGCGGCAGCCAGGCCGCCGTTGAAGGCGTCGCCCGCGCCTGTGGTCTCGACCACCGGGCCGGCGGCGACCGCTGCGACATGCTCGGAACGATCGGCCGTGTGCAGCAGCGCACCGTTTTCGCCAAGCGTCACGATGACTGCCCCAACGCCCTTCTCAAGCAGGCTGTCGGCGGCACGGCGGGCATCGTCGATCGAGGACACCTTGATGCCGATCAGTTCCTCGGCCTCGGTTTCGTTCGGCGTGACATAGTCGCAAAGCGTGTAGATGCGGTCCGGAAGCCTGGCCGCCGGCGCCGGGTTGAGGATGGTGGTCACCCCTGCCCCGCGCGCGATCTCCAGCGCCCGCAGCGCCGCCTCGATCGGCTGTTCGAGCTGGGTGACGAAAACGCCGGCCGCGCGGATCAGGCCGGCATTTGCCTCGATATCGGCGGGCGAGATCAGCATCGCCGCACCGGGACTGACGATGATCGCGTTGTTGCCGCTCGTCTCCTCGATGAAGATATAGGCGGCACCGGTGTAGCTTTCCGGCGTGTCGATGACGGCGCTCTTCACGCCGGCGTGCGACCAGGTCTGTCTCGCCATGTCGGCAAAGGGATCGACGCCGAGGCGGGTAAGGAAGGTGACATCGGCGCCGAGCCGGCCGGCTGCCACCGCCTGGTTCGAGCCCTTGCCGCCGGGGCCGAGCGTGAAGGACGTGCCCAGGATCGTCTCGCCCATGCGCGGCTGGCGGGCGGCGCGGTAGGCCGTATCGGCGACGAAGACGCCCAATATGACAACCGGCTTCATGACGATCGGTTTCACCGGCATCCCGCTACTCCGCATCCGGTGGCACGACGCCCTTGCGGAACGCAAAACAGCCATAGAAGCGGCGCTCGCCGGTCTGGATGACGCAATAGGCCTTCTTGGCGCGTTCGTAGAAGGCGTAGCGCTCGACCGAGATCATCGGCCAGGCCTTGCCCTCGGCGGCATCGATCTCTTTTTGCACTTCCTGCTGCACGGCGGGAATGTCGTCCGGCTTGCCGACGATCTCCATGCGCGCGGCGGCATCGTCGACGAAGGTGTCCAGCGGATAGAGCGACAGTACCGCCTTGACCACGTCGGCCGCCGACGCATCGATGCGCAGCAGCCGGCCAAGCACGGTCTGGCGCGCCACCGAATCGGACGGGAAATTGGTGTCGGCGATAATCAGATCGTCACCGTGGCCCATCGCCCGCAGCGCCTGCAGCACATCGGCATTGAGCAGCGGATTGATTCCTTTGAGCATGGTATTCCTCGCGAAGTTTGCTGGGGCGAAATCAGAGACGCTTACCGGTCTCTGCGTCGAAGAGATGCACCTGGTCGAGCCGCGGTTTCAGGTGCAGTGTATCGCCCGGCTTGAAGTCGTGGCGCTCACGGAACAGCGCCACCATCTCGCCCTCGCCGAAGCGCAGGAACACCAAAGTCTCGGAGCCGGTCGGCTCGACCACCGAAATCTTCGCCGGAACACCATCGGGATGGATTTCGAGGTGCTCGGGCCGCACGCCGTAGACGACATTACGGCCATCCTCGACGGCACTGGTCGCCGCAATCGGGAACGGCGTCCCGGCGATCTCGACGACGGGCTTGTCGCCCTTGCGCACGACGCCCTTGAGCAGGTTCATCGAGGGCGAGCCGATGAAGCCGGCGACAAACAGGTTGGCCGGCCGGTCGAATAATTCCAGCGGCGCGCCGACCTGTTCGATGCGACCGTCGCGCATCACCACGATCTTGTCGGCCATGGTCATGGCCTCGATCTGGTCGTGGGTGACGTAGATGGTGGTGGTCTTCAGCCGCTGGTGCAGTTCCTTGATCTCGGTGCGCATCTGGACACGCAGCTTGGCGTCGAGATTGGAGAGCGGCTCGTCGAAGAGGAACACCTGCGGGTTGCGCACGATGGCGCGGCCCATGGCGACGCGCTGGCGCTGGCCGCCAGAGAGCTGGCGCGGATAGCGCTTGAGGTAGGGATTGAGGTCGAGGATGTCGGCGGCGCGCTTGACCCGCTCAGTGACCACCGCCGGGTCGGTTTTGCGCAGCTTGAGAGCAAAGGCCATGTTCTGCTCGACCGTCTTGTGCGGATAGAGCGCGTAGTTCTGGAACACCATGGCGATGTCGCGCTTGGCCGGCGGCAGATGGTTGACGACGCGCTCGCCGATGGCGATGGTGCCGCCGGAGACCGTTTCCAGCCCGGCCACCATCCTTAGCAGCGTGGACTTGCCGCAGCCGGAAGGCCCGACCAGCACCACGAACTGCCCGTCGGCGATGTCGACGCTGACATCGTGCAGAACCTTGACGGTTCCGAACGCCTTGGCCACATTGCGGATCGCGACTTGAGCCATCATTCCCCCTTCAGTTGCCGTGAAGCTAAACAACGCAAACGGCGAGGGCAAGTCAGTCTCTTATAGATAAAAAACCCATTCACGTTGACACCGCACTTCGTTGTGCGAATAGTGACAGTGTCCGGCTTATGACCCTGTTCCGGGCGCACCGGTACGCTTGTCCGGCACTGAATGCCAAGCGTCGCGGGAGGGAGAATTCGGGCCGCTATTTACCGGAGTCGCTGTCGTTGGGGAACATAATCGGCGCTCCACCATCTGAACCAATTCACAATTGACCTTCTGGGAGGAACGAAATGAAAGTCAGCCTTTATAACCAACTTGTCCGCGCCGGGGCCACCCGCCGCGACGTGCTGAAGGGAGCGGCCAGCATGGCCGCCCTCGCGGCGGCCTCAAGCGCTGGACTTGGTGCGCTGACGCGCACGGCCGCGGCCGCCGACGACCTGCGTGCGCAGATCCTGCAGATCCCGGGTGTCGGCAAGGGTCAGCCGACCGATGCCGACTTCCAGCAGGTCGGCGAGCTTTGCCTTGGCGCCACCAAGGCCAATGTCAAGGAAGGCGAATTCGCCGGTGTCGAACTCACCTTCATGGGCCTCAACAACCAGAACCTGCACAATGTGCTGTTTCGCGGCTTCCTGAAGCCGTGGGAGACCTATACCGGCGCCAAGATCAACTGGATCGACCTGGCGCAGGCTGACTACAACGCCCGCCTGCAGCAGTCGATCGCGACCGGCACCGTCGATTTCGACATCATCGAAATGGGGGCACCGTTCGAAGGCGACGTCTGCGGCAAGGGTCTCACCTCCGAGATGCCGGACTGGGTCAAGGACCAGATCGACATGAAGGATGTCGTGGCCTATCTGCAGCCGCCGGTCGGCACCTGGGACGGCAAGCAATATCGCGTGACCGTTGACGGCGACGCACATAATTTCAACTACCGCACCGACGTGTTTGCCGATGCCGACCTCGCCAAGGCCTGGAAGGACGGCGGCGGAGAAGGCGAATGGGGCGTGCCGAAGACCTGGCAGCAGGTGCAGGCGGTGACGAAATTCCTCAAGGGCAAGCAGGTGAAGGGCCAGGATGTCTTTGGCTACCTCGATGCGCCCAAGCCCTGGGGCGGTTTCGGCTTCTATTTCCTCGGCAGCCGCGCCAGCGCCTACGCCAAGCATCCCGATGACAAGGCCTGGCTGTTCGATGCCGACACGATGAAGCCGCGCGTCAACAATCCGGCATGGGTGCGGGCGATCCAGGACGTCATCGATGCCCTGCCCTCCGAACCTGCCGACCAGATCAACGCCGACCCGAACACCACCGCCTTCCAGCAATTCCTGGCAGGCACCGGTTCGATGGTTACCTGGTGGGGCGACGTCGGTTCGAACGTCAAGACCAACGATTCCTCGGTCGTCGGCGACATCACCGGCTTCTCGATCCTGCCGGGCTCGGACGATGTCTACAACTCCAAGACCGGCCAGTGGGACAAGCTCGCCAGCGGCCCGAACCATGCGCCGAACTGCGCCTATCTCGGCTGGGGCGTTTACGTCATGGCCCGCGTCGACAGCGACGAAAAGAAGAAGAAGGCGGCATGGTCTGCCGCTGCCCACCTCGGCGGCAAGGACCTGTCGCTCTGGTGCGCGGCCTATCCGTCGGGTTTCCAGCCCTATCGCAACTCGCATTTCAACATTCCGGAATGGGTGGCGGCGGGCTACGACGAGGCGTTCATCACCTCGTATCTGAAGTCGGAAGCCGACAGCTACAACCATCCCAACGCGGCGATCGAGCCGCGCATCCCCGGCATCTTCCAGTACTACAGCGCCGCCGAGGACATTTTGGCCAACACCTTTGCCGGCAAGATGAAGGCGCAGGAAGGCGCCGATGCCATCGCAGCCGCCTGGGAGAAGCTGACCGACCAGATCGGCCGCGACAAACAGGTCAAGCTCTACAAGGCATCGCTCGGCATGTAGGCTGAGATCGTGAAACCTCGTCCGGCGGCGCACAGCCGCCGGACATCCGCTTTACCGGCCCGGCCTCGATCGGCTCGGCCGGTCATCGAGCCTCCTGTGAACAGGCAAGACGCGTGGCTGACCGGACCTTGGCTGACCAGACTTTGTCGACAAGTGAATGGCCGGCAGGCGCCGTGCCATCCGACCTGATTCCGCGGAGCCGCAAACGGCTTGGCTGGGCGCTGATGGCTGCTGCGACGCTCGGCCTTCTGGCGGTGATCGCGCTGCAAATCCTCTACAAGAGCGAGGTCGACACTATCGGCTTCGACACCTGGCGCCCGGTGGTCTACGCCTACGTGCTGTGGGGTGTCGCGCTCGGCATCGGCCAGGTGCTGACGCGCGGCGAGGACGGCCAGCGCGCGCTGTTCCTGCTGCCGGCGCTGCTGTTTACCATTGCCATGGTGATCTTCCCGACGCTGTTCGGCTTCTACATCGCGCTGACCGACTGGAACCTCAGTTCCTTCAGCGGACGGCAGTTCAACGGGCTCGACAATTTCTGGCAGATGCTGAACGACGCCTATTATCGCAATGCGCTGTTCAACATGGTGCTCTACGTGCTGGCGGTGTTCGTCGAATATGTCATCGCCTTCGGCCTGGCGCTGCTGCTCAACGCGCAGATTAGGGCACGAAAATTCTTCCGCGTCGTGTTTCTCATGCCGCTGATGCTGTCGCCGGTGGCGGTGTCGTGGATGATCGGCAAGTCGCTGATGGAATACCGCTTCGGGCCCGCCGCGACGCTGGCGCGCCACCTCGGCTGGGAAAACCCGGCCTTCTTCTCCAACCCGATCACCGCCCGCATCTCGATCATGGTGCTCGACGCGTGGACGTTCATCCCGTTCATGATGATCATGCTGCTCGCCGGCCTGCAGGCGATGTCGCGCGAGGTGCTCGAGGCAGCGCGTGTCGATGGCGCCACTGCCTGGCAGACCTTCTGGCAGGTCACCTTCCCGCTGATGCTGCCGGTGTCGGTGACGGCGGTCATCCTGCGCATCATCTTCAAGCTGAAGCTCGCCGACATCATCATCACCGTCACCTCCGGCGGCCCGGGCGGCGCGACGGATTCGGTGTCCAGTTTCATCTACCGCGAGTATCGCGACCGTTCGAACGTCGGCTACGGCACGATGCTGGCGATGGCCTATTTAATCATCATCATCGTGTTCGTGACCTGGCTGCTGAAGTTCGCCAGCCGCTTCGTGCGCAACGTCAACTGATCGGGCCGGCAAGATGAGCGTTCAGACCACCGACTATGCCGCTTCCGAAATTCGCTCGCCGGCGAGCTTCGTCGCCAACCGCGTCTTCATCTACGGCGCGCTCATCTTCTGGGCTTTCATCTGCCTGTTCCCGATCTATTGGACGATAACCACTTCGTTCAAGACCGCGGTCGACGTCACCCAGGGCCATCTGATCCCGTTCGTCGACTTCCGGCCCGACTGGAAAGGCTGGCGTTCGCTTGGCCTGTCGCCGGATTCGATCTTTCGGACGTCGACGGTCCGCGACGAATTCATCAAGCGCTTCATGAATTCGGTCATCACTTCGGTCGGCGCGTCGAGCCTCGCCATCGTCATCGGCAGCCTCGCCGCCTATGGCCTGACTCGCTATCGTTACAAGTTCGCCTGGTTCAGGAACGAGGACATTTCCTTCTTCTTCCTGTCTCAGCTGATCCTGCCGCCGGTGGTTTTGGCCCTGCCCTTCCTCGTGCTTTACCGGGAGGTCGGCCTGCTCGACACACGCGTCGGGCTGATCCTGCTCTATACGCTGATGGTGCTGCCGATCGTCATCTGGATCATGCGCGACCAGTTCAACTCCATCCCGGTGGAGCTGGAGGAGGCAGCACTCGTCGACGGCCTGTCGATCTGGGGCGCCTTCTTGCGCATCGTCATGCCAATCGCGCTGCCGGGCATGGTCGCCGCCTTCATCCTGGCGATGGTGCTGTGCTGGAACGAGTATTTCTTCGCCGCGCTTTTGACCTCGACCGACGCAAAAACCATTCCTGTCATGGTGGCCAGCCAGACCGGCTCACAAGGCATCAACTGGTGGTCAATGGCGGCGCTTGCCACCGCCGCCATCACACCGCTCGCCGTCATCGGCATCGCGCTCGAGCGTTACCTGATCATGGGCATGACAGCGGGCGCGGTGAAATAACTGCGCCGGCTCTCCCTTCTCCCCTTGTTGCGGGAGAAGGGAAAAGCGCGCTAACCCGAAAGTGTTGCCCGCAAATGCTCGAGGATCATGGCAACCCCTTTTTGCCCCAACTCCACCGAGGCTTCGGGCGCACTTGCCGTGTACCAGCCGGTGTTGTCGGCGAAGCGGCCGGCATCCACCGCCTCCGGGCACAGCGCCAGCATCAGCGACGTCTCGCCGATGCCGGCATGGTCGAATGGGTACTGGCTGTGCATTGAGGCCGGCATCAACGGATGCACCTGCACCCAGTTGAAGAAATTGCTGCCCTCGGCGTGTTCGGCATAATAGTCAGCCATCGCCGCAGAGCCCCACCAGCCTTCGCCACGTTCTTTCTCCAGGAAGCGGAAGATCGCCTGCCGGCCGGCGGCCTTGAAGGCGAGATCGGTTGGCATGCCGGCGGCAAAATTTTCGGTCTGGTGGTGAATGATGGCGTGGATGTTGCGGAAGCCGATGCGCAGCAGGCTATAGAACAGTTCTTCCGCGAATGGCGCCAGCACATTGCCGCCGACCTGCAGCGAACCACTGCCCTCCGGTGCTGCAACGGCATAGCTCGCCGCGCCGTAATAGAAGGGCGGCAGAATGACGATTTCGGCTTCTTTTTCGAACAGTTCCAGGCTCTTGACCACCGCCAGCGTGTCCATGCCGACGGCCATGTGCTCGCCGTGATATTCAAGCACACCCAGCGGCAACACGACCGGCCGGTTTTCGGCGATCACCTTGCGTATCTGATGCGGCAGCATCAATTCGTAGCGCATGACACCTACTCCATATTGGTGTGGCGGGCGCGCATCGCTTCCGCCGAGACGCCGGTCAGGTCCCTGAGCTTCAGCACCATCACTTCGAAGAGGACGAACAGCGCGCCTTCGAACACCGAGCCCATCGGCAGGACGGATGTCTTTTCGGGACCCTGGTCGTCGGCCATGGTCTGAGCCGGGATAAGCAGTGTGAGGTCGGCCAGCTTCGCGGCAGTGCTGTCGGCTTGCGCGGTGAGCAGCAGGACTGTGGCACCGGCCTCGCGCGCGACCTGCATCAAGGTCAGCACCGTCGACGTCTCACCCGGGCCGGAACTGGCGAGGAAGACATCGCCCGCGCCCAGCGGCGGCGTGGTCATGTCGCCGACGACCGACACCGGCAGACCGAGATGATAGAGCCGCATGGCAAAACCCTTGACCTGCAGCGCCTCGCGGCCGCAGCCATAGGTGACGATCTTTTTCGCACCGGCCAAGATGGCGCAAGCGGCGTCGATGCGGCTTGCGTCGATACGCTCCAGCACGGTGCCAAGCTCGTTCAGCGCAATCCCAAACAGGTTTCCGCCGGCGTCTGTCATGACATTTGCACCAGCCTGCAGGTGCCGGAGAACCATTTGAATATCTTAGTCACCTTTGCCCCGAACAGCTTGTTTTCATTCATGCTATCACCGCGAAAATCGGTGTCCAACGACACGCAGTGCTTTTGATGCGCTACAGCCGTGATAGTGTCACGGCAAATCGTGAATGAGGAAACGACGACATATGAAGACACGGCATTTCGACCGCATCGGCAATGGCGGCATCACCTTCACCGAGCTCGGCTTCGGCACCGCACCGCTCGGCAATCTTTACCGCGCCGTCTCCGACGAGGATGCCAATGCTACGCTGGAGGCGGCATGGCGGGTCGGCTGCCGCTACTTCGACACCGCGCCGCTTTATGGGCTAGGCCTAGCCGAAACGCGGCTCAATCCGTTCCTGCGTTCGAAGAAGCGCGACGACTACGTGCTGTCCAGCAAAGTCGGGCGCATAATGCGCGCCTGCCCGCCGGAACAGCGCACCGGCATCGGCAAATTCTTCGACACGCCGTCGCGCCGCGAGGTCTACGATTACAGCTATGACGGCGTCATGCGCTCCTTCGAAGCCTCGCTGGAACGGCTCGGCGTCGACCGCATCGACCTCCTCTTCGTGCACGATGTCGACATCTTCACCCATGGCAGCAAGGAAGCCTCGGACCAGCGCATCCAGGAATTCATGAGCTCCGGCTACTACGGATTGCTGGCATTGCGCGACCAGGGCGTGATCAAGGCATTCGGCGGCGGCATCAACGAGTGGCAGGTTGCCCAGACGCTGGCCGAGCGCGGCGATTTCGATCTGTTCCTGCTTGCCGGGCGTTACACGCTGCTGGAGCAGGAAGCGCTGCAGTCTTTCCTGCCGCTATGCCAGCAACGCGGCATCGGCATCGTTCTCGGCGGGCCTTACAATTCCGGCATCCTGGCAACCGGGCCGAAGCCCGGCGCCTATTACAATTATTCGGAGGCGCCGCAGGACATCATCGACCGCGTCACCCGCATCGAGGCCGTCTGCAAACGCCACGGCGTGCGCCTGATCGAGGCGGCGCTGCAGTTCCCGCTGCTGCATCCTTCCGTCGTCTCGGTAATCCCCGGCGGCCAGCGGCCGGGCGAAGTCGAAAGCAATCGCTCCCTGCTCGACGCAAAGCTGCCATCGGCGCTGTGGACCGATCTCAAGAAAGAAGGCTTGATGCGCACGGACGCGCCGACGGCATAGCGCCGCCTTTTCCAACAGAAAAGAAAAACCGGATATGCCGGCTTTTCTTTTCTCTGAAAGACTTAAGGAGGCGCCTAGTTGACCGCGTCCTTGAGGCCCTTGCCGGCCGAGAACTTCGGCACGGTGCGCGCCGGGATCTTCACTTCCGCACCGGTCTGCGGATTGCGGCCGGTCGACGCGGCGCGTTTTGACACGGTGAAATTTCCGAAGCCGACAAGCCGGACATCGCCGCCCTTTTTCAGTTCGCCGGTGATCACGGAAAACACCGCATCAACCGCCGACTGCGCGTCACCCTTCGAAATACTCGCGGCATCGGCGACAGCGGACACCAGTTCGTTCTTGTTCATAAAAATTCCCTTCCATGAGAAAACCGGAACACTCGACTCATCCGGCAGGAAACGGACTTTAGAAAGAAGCGCTCCGGCAACCAAGTCGAAAAGCGCCGGGAAAGTCGAAAAAAGCCCGGAAATCCGCGGTTCTTCACATGAAAAAAGCCGGGCTCAAGGCCCGGCTCTCTCTTTGTGCATTGCAACTTTAGCAAGCACTAATGCGCCAGCGATTTACCAGCCTCGTCTCCGACATCGACCACGGCCGGCGCATTGACGGGTTCGACCCACTGGATCGGTTCCGGCATGCGCACCAGCGCATGGCGCAACACTTCGCCAACCCGTGAGACCGGAATGATCTCCATGCCGCTCTTCACGTTCTCCGGAATCTCCGCCAGATCCTTGGCGTTCTCTTCCGGAATCAGCACCTTCTTGATGCCGCCGCGGAGTGCGGCAAGCAGCTTTTCCTTAAGGCCGCCGATCGGCAGCACCCTGCCGCGCAGCGTGATCTCGCCAGTCATCGCCACATCGGCCCTGACCGGGATACCGGTCAGCACCGAGACGATCGCCGTCGCCATCGCCACGCCAGCCGACGGTCCGTCCTTCGGGGTTGCACCCTCCGGCACGTGGACGTGGATATCGCGCTTGTCGAACAGTGGCGGCTCGACGCCGAAATCGATGGCCCGCGAGCGGACATAGGACGCCGCCGCCGAAATCGATTCCTTCATCACGTCGCGCAGATTGCCGGTCACGGTCATGCGGCCCTTGCCGGGCATCATGACACCTTCCACCGTCAACAGCTCGCCGCCGACTTCCGTCCAGGCGAGCCCGGTGACCACGCCGACCTGATCGTCGCTCTCGACCTGGCCGAAGCGGAAGCGCGGAACACCAAGGTAATCGGCAAGATTGTCCGCCGTGATGTTGATCGTCTTCTTCTTCGTCTTCAGGATCTCGGTCACCGCCTTGCGCCCGAGCTTCATCAACTCGCGCTCCAGGCTCCTGACGCCCGCTTCACGGGTGTAGGTCTGGATGATGCCGCGGATCGCGTCCTCGCCGACGGAGAACTCCTTCGGCTGCAACGCGTGGTCGCGGATCACCTTGGGCATCAGGTGACGCTTGGCGATCTCGATCTTCTCGTCCTCGGTGTAGCCGGCGATGCGGATGATCTCCATGCGGTCCATCAAGGGCGCAGGGATGTTCAGCGTGTTCGCCGTCGTCACGAACATCACGCTCGACAGGTCGTATTCGACCTCGAGGTAATGGTCCATGAACGTCGAGTTCTGCTCGGGATCGAGCACCTCGAGCAAAGCCGATGACGGATCGCCGCGGAAATCCTGGCCCATCTTGTCGATCTCGTCGAGCAGGAAGAGCGGGTTGGATTTCTTCGCCTTCTTCATCGACTGGATGACCTTGCCGGGCATCGAGCCGATGTAGGTGCGGCGGTGACCACGGATCTCGGCCTCGTCGCGCACGCCGCCCAGCGCCATGCGGATGAACTCACGGCCGGTCGCCTTGGCGATCGACTTGCCGAGCGAGGTCTTGCCCACGCCGGGAGGTCCGACGAGGCACAGGATCGGCCCCTTCAGCTTCTTCTGGCGGCTCTGCACAGCGAGGTATTCGACGATGCGGTCCTTGACCTTGTCGAGGCCGAAATGATCGGTATCGAGCACATTCTGGGCAAAGGCCAGGTCCTGCTTGACCTTGGAGTTCCTGCCCCACGGGATCGACAGCAGCCAGTCGAGATAGTTGCGCACGACGGTCGATTCAGCCGACATCGGCGACATCGTCCGCAGCTTCTTCAGCTCGGCTTCCGCCTTTTCGCGGGCCTCCTTGGAGAGCTTGGTCTTCTTGATGCGCGCCTCGATCTCGGCGGCCTCGTCGCGGCCGTCCTCGCCCTCGCCGAGCTCCTTCTGGATCGCCTTCATCTGCTCGTTGAGGTAGTATTCGCGCTGCGTCTTCTCCATCTGGCGCTTGACGCGCGAGCGGATGCGCTTCTCCACCTGGAGCACCGAGATTTCGGCTTCCATGAAGCCCATCGCCTTTTCCAGCCGTTCCTTGACGGACAGCGTGGCGAGCATCTCCTGCTTCTCGGGGATCTTGATGGCAAGGTGCGAAGCGACCGTGTCGGCGAGCTTGGAATAGTCGTCGATCTGGCTGGCGGCACCCACCACTTCGGGCGAGATCTTCTTGTTCAGCTTGACGTAGTTCTCGAAGTCGGTGACCACGGAACGTGCCAGCGCCTCGACCTCGACCTCTTCCTCCTCCGGTTCGACCAGCGCAGCAGCACGGGCCTCATGGAAGTCGGGACGGTCGGTGAACGCGACGATTTTCGCGCGCGAGGCACCTTCGACCAGCACCTTCACGGTGCCGTCCGGCAGTTTCAGCAATTGCAGCACATTGGCGAGCGTGCCGATGTCAAAGATGGCATCGGGCTCCGGATCGTCGTCGGCGGCATTCATCTGGGTCGCGAGCAGGATCTGCTTTTCCTGACCCATCACTTCTTCCAGCGCCTTGATCGACTTTTCACGCCCGACGAAGAGCGGAACGATCATGTGCGGGAACACCACGATGTCGCGCAGTGGGAGGACTGCGAAGACGCCGTCGCTGGGAGCCTTGGATAATTTGGCCATTGTCCAACCTTTCATGTCGCGGCCGCCAATCGGCCAACCGCGAATCTCATATTAACGACCGGGGATCGTTCCGCCTACCACCGTTTGTGACGGGAGTTTTACAGCACAGAATTCGGCACCACGGCCTTCCGCCTTTAGTTGGAGGCACAGGGGGTAAAGATCAAGGGTCAACACGGTCCGTCCCTCCAATCCGCAGCCATTACGCGGCGCCGTACGCGGTGTGCGACAGCAAAACGGCGCCCTGCGGCGCCGTTTCAGAAAAATCCATTGCCGGCTCACGTCAGGCGCTGACGTTGCCCTTCTTTTCCTTCTGCTCGGAATAGATGTAGAGCGGCCTGGCGTTGCCTGACACCACCTCTTCCGAAATAACCACTTCGCGCACGCCTTCCAGTGCCGGCAGCTCGAACATGGTGTCGAGCAGGATCGCTTCCATGATCGAACGCAGGCCGCGTGCGCCGGTCTTGCGCTCGATGGCGCGCTTGGCGATCGCCGACAGCGCGTTCTCATGGAAGGTCAGGTCGACATTCTCCATCTCGAACAGCCGCTGATACTGCTTGACCAGCGCGTTCTTCGGTTCGGTCAGGATCTGGATCAGCGCCGGCTCGTCGAGATCCTCCAGCGTCGCCAGGACAGGCAGACGGCCGACGAACTCGGGAATGAGGCCGAACTTCAACAGATCCTCAGGCTCGACCAGGCGGAAAACATCGCCGGTGCGGCGATCCTCGGGCGAAGCGACGATGGCGCCGAATCCGATCGAGGTCTTCCTGCCGCGATCCGAGATGATCTTGTCCAGGCCGGCGAAAGCGCCGCCGCAGATGAACAGGATGTTGGCGGTGTCGACCTGCAGGAATTCCTGCTGCGGATGCTTCCTGCCGCCCTGCGGCGGCACGGAGGCGACGGTGCCTTCCATAATCTTCAAAAGTGCCTGCTGCACGCCCTCGCCCGACACGTCGCGGGTGATCGAGGGATTGTCCGACTTGCGCGAGATCTTGTCGATCTCGTCGATATAGACGATGCCGCGCTGGGCGCGCTCGACATTGTAATCGGCCGACTGCAACAGCTTCAGGATGATGTTCTCGACGTCCTCGCCAACATAGCCGGCCTCGGTCAACGTCGTCGCGTCGGCCATGGTGAAGGGGACGTCGATGATGCGGGCCAGCGTCTGCGCCAGCAACGTCTTGCCGCAGCCGGTCGGGCCGATCAGCAGGATGTTCGACTTCGCCAGCTCGACGTCGTTGTTCTTGCCGGCATGGGCGAGGCGCTTGTAGTGGTTGTGGACGGCCACCGACAGCACGCGCTTGGCGTAAGGCTGGCCGATGACGTAGTCGTCGAGAACCTTGAGGATTTCCTGCGGGGTCGGCACGCCCTCGCGCGACTTCACCATCGAGGTCTTGTTCTCCTCGCGGATGATGTCCATGCACAGTTCGACGCATTCGTCGCAGATGAACACCGTCGGCCCGGCGATCAGCTTGCGCACTTCGTGCTGGCTTTTGCCGCAAAACGAGCAATAAAGCGTGTTCTTGGAATCACCGCTGTTGTTGCCGACCTTGCTCATTTTCATGTCCTTTCATGGCCGCCCGCCGATGGTCTGGTTGAAAGGGCGCATATTCAATCTATCGCGGGAATCCGCCGCCGCCAGTGCCCCGGCTCCCGCAACGCATTCCGTACGAAACACAAATCGGAAAACGGGGCAATGATTCGAACAACCCCACGCAAAGCTAAGCCGTCGAAAATCAACATAGCCTTAACGTAGGCAATTGCACCCGTCGAGGGAACAGCCAATTGTGGCCGAAATGCCGCAAGCTGCGCCAAAAGCGCGTGATCCCGCCACTCATTGCCACCGCGGGGCCACCGCGGGCCTATAAGGCAATACCTTCGACCGGCTCACGTGACGAAATGACCTTGTCGATGAGGCCGAAATCCCTGGCCTCGTCGGCAGTCATGAAATGGTCACGGTCGAGCGTTTTTTCAATCTCATCATAACTCTTGCCGGTGTGCTTGACGTAGACCTCGTTGAGGCGGCGCTTCAGCTTGATGATGTCCTGGGCATGGCGCTCGATGTCGGAAGCCTGGCCCTGGAAGCCGCCGGAAGGCTGGTGGACCATGATGCGGGCGTTCGGCGTGGCAAAGCGCATATCCTTGTGGCCCGCCGTCAAGAGCAGCGAGCCCATCGAGGCGGCCTGACCGATGCAGAGCGTCGACACCGCAGGCTTGATGAACTGCATGGTGTCGTAGATCGCCATGCCGGAGGTGACGACGCCGCCGGGCGAGTTGATATAGAGGTTGATTTCCTTCTTCGGATTCTCCGCCTCGAGGAACAGCAGCTGCGCGCAGACCAGCGTCGCCATGCCATCCTCGACCGGGCCGGTGATGAAAATGATGCGCTCCTTGAGGAGCCGCGAGAAAATGTCGTAGGCCCGCTCGCCGCGATTGGTCTGTTCGACCACCATCGGAACGAGGTTCATGTAGGTTTCGACGGGGTTCTTCATGGACTATCCCTTTTTGAGGATGGGATTCCGGCGCCGGAGATTTGCAATCGGGCAGAATCGGTTCTGGATCGTTATTGTGTAAATAGGATGCCGGCTCACCCTAGCGCAAGGCCGCCTCTCCTAGCCACTTGGTTAAAACGAATCAAGCTTGCCGGACGGTGCCCGGAGGACGCGGCACGGATCCTGGTGGATTGACTTCACCTCTTTGATCCCGCGGTTTCGCGCGGCCATGGTGGCACTGGCGTTGCTCGCAACGCGAAGGGCCTGGAACGTCGTATCGGGCGAGGAAGATTGACTGCGTTCCCGGGACGGCTAAGTAGCTGCCTCCGCAGGATTAAGCAGGCATTACCTGGCCCAACAGAAGCCGAACGCGCAACCACTCACTGATACTTTTTGCGAGACCGCGAAGGAATTCGACTCATCGAGTGCGATACGGATCAGCCTTGACCTGTCGCGGGGCCGGAACATGTTCTGAAACTCGTCCGGCAACGCGTCGGCGACCGACAGAATCTTTTCGACTGTTCCTCTTGCACGCTCGGTTCCGTTACCCACGTCGACCGCCATTCCTTCGCGCAGCGAAAACAGATAGTTGTCCGGCAGATAGGCGAGGACGTAGGACTTGCCGCCGTCGATCTGTAGAAGCGGATCGCCGAACCGCAGCACCTGGCCAGGGACCGGCACCTTCGCGCCAACGACCCCCTCCGTGACCGAGCGGATGTTTCCGCCGTCATACATGGCCTTTACCTTATCCATAGCCTCGCCCGATCTCGCACGGAATTGCGCCACCAGGGCGAGTTCGGATTTGGTCGCTTGCAATTGACCGGTCAGATCAGCCAGATGTTCGGCGGCCTGGAAGCTGCCACGAACGGCTTCGTCCTTCGTCGAAGTCGAGACGATGCCTGCCGTGACGATGGTGTCGATTCTAGCAAGTGTCGTCCTGGTTTCACGCGCTGTCCGCTCGGCCAGCAGCATCACGGACTGTATCGCTTCGTGTCGGCTGTGGAGCTGGCCCTCGCGAACGGCGAGTTCACCCTGTCGCAACAGCAGCTCCGCGAGCTCCTTGACCATGTCGAACGATTCAAGCTCGACGAGCAATGTACCGGGCTCGACCTGGTCTCCCGCCTTGACAAAGACATGCGTTACCTTGGCCGGATAGGCGGCATCGACGGCATACCGATCCTTCAGGACAATACCGTCCGCTGACAAGACGACCGCATCACCAATGAGGTAGTAGACGATCGAAGAGGAAAACAAACCGAGGAGAGCGAGGTAAACCATGCGACCCCAACTTCCCACACTCGCGCGCTGCTGTTTTCCCAGATTGTCCACTCGGACGTGTTTTCGAATGTATTTCATCTGAAGCTCGTTCTCTACCAGGGCCGCTCTAGCCGAACTTTGATCGGCGTGTAGTTGTCGCGATGTGAACCTGAGAACACCCATTCATCGATATAGGCGATCAATCGAACGGGTCTCATCACATAGGTCATGAACAGGGAGTAGCCGGGCAGGAACCATATGCTTCGCCAGAACCCCCGCCGCTCGGTGGTCCAACTGGCCAGCGCCAGCACAAACACGTCGAGAACCAGGAGACCGCACTGCATGCCGATGAGGATCGCGGGCGTGAAAGAGCCGTACTGGAGGGCAAGCCAGACGAGATAGAGCGGGAATATCGCTGCACCAACGACGTTGAAAAGGAGGAAATCCCATTGGTGTAGGGCCTCCGGAAGCCGGAAACCCGAGTCCGAGACACGAAACAGGCGGTAGTGTTTGCGAAAGCGTAGCCAAATGGCATCGCGCTCCCAGCGCAATCGCTGGCGGATATATTGGTATGCGGTTATCGGGACGTCCGTATAGCAGATCGCATCCGGGACATAGGCCATGCGCCAGCCCGCCCGCCGCAATCTCAGCGTGACATCCAGATCCTCGCCACCGCCTACGTCGAATCCCCCAACCCCCAAAAGGGCTTTGCGCCTGAAGGCGCTGAACGCTCCCGAAATGCAAACGACCTGATCGAGAGCTCCAGCAATACGCTTTCCGACCGAAATCGACTGTAAATATTCGATCTCCTGAAACTGGGCGACGATACTCGCGTGGCCGTTGCGCGGTGCAATATCGCCGCATGCCGCTCCAACCGCTGGATCCGAAAAGGGGCCGAGAATATTTTCGATCGCGTACCGATCAAACGAACAGTCGCAATCGACATTGATCAGTATGTCGCCTTTGGCTACGCGGCACGCCAGATTGATCCCGCTCGCCTTGCCGCCCCGCAGATCCGTCGAAATGATGCGCGAGGCATAACCTCTCTTGACCAGAGCTTGCGAGACCCTGCTCATCCGATCGGTCGAACCATCACTGACAATGACAACTTCGAAGTCATTGAAAGACTGTTCCCGCAACGAGCGGACGCAGGTTTCGATGGACTCAGCCTCATTATGGCCAACCAGAATGATGCTTACATTGGGCCGTAATGGTCGCTCATGCTCAATCGAACCCGCGGCATCACGCGAACGCATGGTCACAGCGGCCGCGACGAACGGAATGATGTAACGGGGGAACTCAAAGACCAGCGTGTACCAGAAAACGGAGGCCAGGCTCGCCGTCGATTGAGCTAGCAGGAATGCAAATCCGAGTTCGAGATCATTCAACGCGAGGCTTGCCCCGTTTTGGTCGCCACCCGAGGGCGAGGGTCAAGCTTTTCGCCCAAAGACGCCTCGCAGATTGAAAGCATTGCCGATATCTGCTCCGACAATGTCTCGTCGCCCTTCGCCGTCATGATGAAATAGTCGGCGGCGGCGCCTTTGTGCACCGATCCTGTCTCCGCAAGGTAATTGCTCAGGTTTTCGATGAAGAGACGGCGCAGTTTCTCAAACACGTCCTGGCCCTTTGATTTTATGAGCGAATCTCGTGCTCCGTAACGCAATTCCGTGACCGCCAACGGCGGGCCCTTCGCTCCGGTCATGCGTGCGCGGTCGAGTTCCTGAACCAGGGATGGCGGCAACCCCAACAAGGACGTTGGCAGCTTTTTCTCCGGACTGGTGAGCAGAGACAGCGCCTGATCCGTGAGTGCGTAGGAAAAAAAGTCGATACGTTTAACGCTGTCGCCATCAGCCCGCGCATCACAATCCTGGCAGACGAATCCAACAGCCGGCTCCGATGTCGAATCCTTGCACCTCCTGCAGATTTGCGAGTGGCCGGGCTTGTCATAGTCCTTTCCATAGTGACGCAATTGCTGGCTGCATTTGGGGCAGACCAGTGCGCTTCCCTGCCGAAAATCGCCTTCAGGACGAAGAGCCGCGCAACGATAATGATGAATAAGCTCGGCCTCGAACATATCGGCCGAACGGCAGGAGGGACATTCCTCGCGAACGGTAAGCCGCCGCGACCCGCAGGCGCCGCACTCATGCACGCGGTCGAAGAAGGTCTTAAGCAGAAGTCCGCGATGGGAGAGATCTTCGGCGATCGGGATCGTCTTGGCCGCCGACGGAAAGCCCGGATAGCTTATGGAGGCCGACGTCATCGGATAGCGCTTGGCTTCGATGCTTCTGCCGGCGACGAAGGCATGCGCAAGAAAGCGCGTTTCGGGCGTATTTGTCGAACGGATGTGCGCGGCAAGCTGTTCGCGGCGGCGGCGAAAATCGAGAATGCATTTTGCCGTCTCCGCCCAAGTCGTTTGCTGCATCAGATCGAAATGTACATCCGCGAACCGGCCGGCACGGCCGCCCAGATCGATGACAGGCACCATCGCCAGCGGAATGTGGTCACGCAGGTTGTCCAGCGGCGAGTTACGCCGCTCATCGGCCAGAAGAACGGCATCGATGTCCCCTTCCGACGAGGAGTCGAACATCGTGCGGTAGATCGCCGAATGCAGAACGACCACGCGTGGGAACCATTCGACGGCAGGCTTCCAGGACAATCCCATTCTGGCCCAGAGTGCCAGGCAAAGGTCGGTGAGTTCATGGCTTGCGGTGGAAGCCGTCGGTGCCGGCAGTTGCACAACGGATTTCGGAACAAGTTCTGCGGGCATGTCGGCCTCCATTTGCCCGGCGCTCGCAAAGGAACGCCGCCACAGGTACGACTTGCAGCCTGGGTGGAGGATCCAAGGGCAACGTCACATTTACTGAAAGGATTATTGCAGGACGAGATATGCGGAAAACGCGGGATCGCATGCGACACCGGATGGCCAGCTACGTCCCCCCACGACGTTCCTGACCAGCGACCAAGTCAATCAACTCGAATACGTCAAATGTTATTCGTTGATTGTTAGCGGATGCTTAATTGGCAGCAAGAATTTGTCTGTCGGACTCAGGTAGTCGAATTAACGAAGTTTGATGAATCGCCTTTTCCACGACATGGCTTTCCCTACAGTTCAACGTTGAACCCGCTTCATGCGGTTCAAACAGGGGGAGTTCCATGACCAGGAAAGCTTCTTCCTTCGCCATTGCCGGCCTGACCATGCTCGGCACAATGTCGGAAACGGCGGCCGGCGGACGCGCGGTCGAATGCTACGAGCAGGTCAATCGGCCGGCCTTCTACGACACGGTCTACGAGGACGTGCTCGTCAGCCCAGCCGGCCAGCAGGTGCAGTATGAAGCGCCGATCTACGGGACGCGCGAGCGCGTGGTGCAGATCGCGCCGGCGCGCGTCAGCTACGAGATCGTGCCCGCCATCACCCGCACCATCTACCGGTCCGTGAGGGTCGATGACGGCGGCTATTCCTGGGAATGGC
Source organism: Mesorhizobium sp. M0998 (assembly GCF_040318885.1). Lineage (NCBI taxonomy): Bacteria > Pseudomonadati > Pseudomonadota > Alphaproteobacteria > Hyphomicrobiales > Phyllobacteriaceae > Mesorhizobium > Mesorhizobium sp. M0998. The sequence continues at coordinate 135,145 of NZ_JAMYND010000004.1, read as the reverse complement.
GCATCATCGATGGCCGCCAGGTGCTGTGCAAGGTCAGGCACAAGGCGCGCTATGAACGGGTGGCCGAGATCGTCGTGGTTGAGCCGGAACGCCGGCGGCGCGTTGTCCTCCCCGCCGAATACGAGAGCGTCGCCGAAGAGGTTCTGGTGCGGCCGGAGCAACGGCGCATCATCGACATTCCGGCGTCTTATCAGACAGTGGCCCGCCGCGTGGTGGTCAGGGAGGGCTCATCCAGCTGGCGCCGCGTGCATATTCCGAGGCATTGCCAGTATTAGCGCTCAGGCCACCTCCGCCCTGAGCCATTTCTTCAGGCCGCCGACATCGCCACTGCCGACGCAGGCCGCAACCCTTCTGCCGACCGCCGCGCCGAACTTGTAGCCGTGGCCGGAGCAGGCCGAGACGATCAGGCATCTGCCTTTCCGGTGGGCCAGGAACTTCTCGTCGGCGGTGAATGTGTAGGCGCAGGTGACCACCTCGGTGACCTTATACTCCTCGATACGGGCAAGCGGCGGCGAAAACAGGTTGCGGATCGCCTCACCCTCGCCCGGCACCGGCTGACGGTTCCAGTCGGCATCGCTGGTCGGCACCCTGTGCAGGCCCGAGCCGAATTTCATGCCGGCGCCGCCTGTCGGCGGGATTGCGTAGCCGTCGACAGTGCCGCCAATGTCGAGGACAACCGGCGCTGCCTGCCAGGCTGCCTGCAGATCCGCCGGCGGTTCGACATAGGCGAGCGCGGTGCGCCAGGTTTTCAGCTCGCCGTCCAGCTCCTGGAACAGTTTCAGCACCCAGGCGCCGGCAGCGACGACGATCCGGTCGGCCTGCATCGTTTCGCCGCCTGCCAGCACGATATGCCCGGCCTCGGCGTCGATCTCGACCACCTTGCTGTTCTCGTAGACATTGGCGCCGTTCGCGCGCAGCCACCTGGCGAGGCCGGCGGCGATCTTGCGGCAGTGCAGCGCGCCGCCGTCCGGCGAAAAATACGCATAGCGGAATGAACCAGGTTCCAGGAACGGCCAGCGTTCGACCGCGGCATCCGGCTCGAACAATTCGAACGGGTAGTTCCCGGCTTCCATGCCTTCTCGGTATTCCTCGGCCTCATCTCCCGGCTGGCGCGAAATGCAGATGAAGCCGCGCGGATCGAGATGGCTTTCGCCGAGATCGGCCCACATCTCATCCCAGGCTTCATAGGCTTCGGTGATCAGCCGGCCGTAGCCCGTTCCGGCCCGGTAGGCGCGGCGGATGATGCGGTGATGATCGCCCGAGGCGGCGAGCGGATTGGGGATCGGTCCCTGCTCGACGATCGAGACGAGGTGCCCGGCCCTGACCAGTGACCACGCCGTGGATAGCCCGGCAATGCCTGCACCGACCACGATCACATTCATGAAAACCGTCCTTCCGCAACCGCTTCGGCGGCTCACCTCACTGGAGGGCCAACATACGGTCTGGCACCAGACTGGCAAGCCGCGCTAATGATCTGGCATGACCGAATTGAAGCCGCCCTACCTTGCTTTTGATCCAGCCACGCGTCGCCTGCGGCTCGATCCGCACGAGCCGGCGTTCTTCCAGAATCCGTACGAAGCCTACGCCTTCCTGCATGGCGCATCGAACGCCTTCTTCTGGGAGGAGTTTGGTTTCTGGTGCTTTGGCGGCTTCGACGACGTCAACCGGCTGCTGCGCGATCGCCGCTTCGGCCGGCAGAACCCGGCCGGCATTCCGGACAGCCGAGGCATCGGTCAGGACCGCACGCACCTCAGCGCGTTCGACGGCATCGAGGCCAATTCGATGCTGGAGCTGGAGCCGCCTGTCCACACACGGCTCAGAACGCTGGTCAACCGCGCCTTCGTCTCGCGCCAGGTCGAGCGGCTCAGGCCACGTGTCGAGGCGCTGGCCAACGAACTGATCGACCGTTTCGAACCAGGAGGAGTCGACCTGCTGCCGGCATTCGCAGCTCCCTTGCCGATCACCATCATTGCGGAAATGCTCGGCGTGCCGGTCGACATGGGGCCGCAGCTGCTCGACTGGTCGCATCGGATGGTCGCCATGTACATGCATGGCCGCACCCGCGAGACGGAGGACACGGCCAATCGCGCCGCGCGCGACTTTTCCGATTTTCTGCGCGGCTACGTCGCCGAGCGGCGAAAGAGGCCGGGCGAGGATCTTCTGTCGCTGCTGATTGCGGCACAGGAGGACGGCCAGAAACTGTCGGAGAACGAGCTGGTATCCTCGGCCATCCTTTTGCTCAATGCCGGCCATGAAGCAACTGTCCACCAGACCGGCAATGCGGTGCGCTCGATCCTTGCGCAAGGCGGCGACCCGCGCCGCTTCTTCGCCTCACCGGAAGCAACAGCCGCGACGGTCGAAGAGTGCCTGCGCTTCGACGCGCCGCTACACATGTTCACGCGCTACGCCTATCAGGAGGCCGAGGCCGGGCCGGGGATCATCGTCCAGCCGGGCGAGACGATCGGTCTGCTGCTCGGCATGGCCAATCGCGACCCTACTGCGTTTGCCGAGCCCCTCGCCTTCAGGCCGGACCGTGCCGACCAGAAGAACGTGTCGTTCGGCGCCGGCATCCATTTCTGCATCGGCGCGCCGCTCGCCCGGCTCGAACTGCAGGTGTCGCTGAAAACCTTGTTCGAACGCCTGCCGCGGCTCCAAATGGCCGAACAGCCGCGCTTCCGTGACACGTATCATTTCCACGGGCTGGAAACGCTTGCCGTCAGAATCTGAGGACGGCTTCCGACGACAGGCTTCGAAGCCGGCTCCGGCGAATTCCGGTCAAATAGGTAACATCTCAAGGCCGCGAGTGCCAAATAATCGCTGATCGAACGATGAAGCTACCGGAAGCAGGACCTCACACTAACAATCCCGGATGCCTATAGAAATTCGGTCATGAAGCTTGAAGAGAGACGGGATTTGAATCTTTTTGCGTCGTCTCGCGGACGATGTCGAGGAAGGCCTTCAGCACCGGCGAGGGTTGTTCATGCCGGTAGATGATTGAAGTGTCGATAGACAAGGTTCGTCCCTGGATAGGGCGATAAACGACGCCGCTCCGGCGCAAATTTTGCAGACAGGCGGGCAGCAGCGAGACGCCCAGCCCGACGGATACAAGTCCGATGATTGTCTGCTTCGGCGTCGCTTCTCGAACGATCCTCGGGCTGAACCCGGATGAACGGCACAACCCGACGATCTCGTCATAGAGGGATGGATTGATGCTGCGCGGGAACTGAATCAACGCTTCGGAGGCCAAGTCGGCTAGCGCGACCTCTGCTTCCGAGGCTAGCCGATGCGTTTCCGGCAAGGCCACGATCAGGGGTTCGACCAGTATGCTTTCGACCTTCAATGCCTTGTGAACGACGGGAGGATGAACAAAACCGATATCGAGCTGGCGTTCGGCCACAGCCCTGACTTGATTGGGAATGCGCAGGTCGGTCAGGCTCAACTCGACCTCGGGATAGCGCTTGGTGAAGCGTTGGACGACAGAAGGCACCACGCTGTAGATAGCCGCGTCGATGAATCCGACAGCAAGATGGCCGGTTTCGCCACGATCGGCTTTGCGAGCAAGCTCCACCGCCTGCTCTGTCTGCTGAAGCACGGCCCTAACCTCATCAAGGAACACACGCCCCGCCGCAGTCAGCTCGACCTTGCGCTTGGTGCGCTCCAGCAAGCGCACACCCATCGCCTGTTCCAGTTGCTGGATCTGCTTTGTCAGGGGCGGCTGTGAGATATGCAAGCGCGCTGCCGCGCGCCCGAAATGCAGCTCTTCGGCGACGGCCATGAAGGACTGCATCAGCTTGTGGTTCATCTTCAGCCTTTAATTTCCCAAATAGAATTACCCATGGCTCAAACGATATTGGACGGAAAGTATCGGAATCTGCAAAATCCGGAAAGCTGCAAAATCCGGGAGACGCGCTTTGAAAAATTCCGAGATTTCACGCCGCCAGATGCTGAAAGTGCCGCTCATCGGCGCGACGATCGCCGCGACATCTCAATCCGGTCTTGTCTGCGAGGCCCTTGCCCAACCCGTTCCAGCTTCGTCGCCAGCGCCCCCTGGCGCTTTCGCCCACAATGTCGAAGCTGTGGGCTATACCGATCTCGATCATCGCCCAGCCTTCAAAATGGCGATCAGGCAGGTTGGCGAACGTTGGTATCTCTACACTGGGCACTTCTGGCACTCCGGCTGGAGCATCGTGGACGTGACCGACCCGGCCAAGCCCGAGACGGTCAAGTTCGTGCCCTATCTCGGCACGAATACTTGGACTCTACAAATAGATTTGTCCGGCGACACGATGGTGACCGCCCTCGAAAAGCCCTTTGCTAATTTCGGCGGTGACCCCGACGCACCGTTCGGCGAAGGCGTTCTGATCTGGGATATCGCGGACCCCATCAATCCGAAACAACTCAGTCACTACCGCACCGGCGGAAACGGCACGCATCGCAACCTCTATCCCGGTGGACGTTATGTCCACCTTGCCGCCGGCATGCCGGGTTACAGGGGCAACATCTACGTCATCCTCGATATTTCGGATCGCTCGAATCCGCGCGAAGCCGGACGCTGGTGGGTGCCGGGCCAGCACGAGGCCGGCGGCGAGAGCTTTGCGGCTGCGAAGCCCGCCGCCGACCAGGAGACCGCCGATCGCTACCGGTTGCGACTGAAGCCGCAATGCATGTGCGGCGCCTTCTGCGCCAGCACGGGCGAGGATGTCTCGCTGCACGGCCCGCCTTATGTCACTGGCGATCTTGTCTATTTGCCTTATGGTGCGGCGGGAATCGTTGTGCTCGATATTAGCGATGTCTCCCAGCCGAGGCAGGTCGGCGGCCTGAGCTTCAGCCCTCCGTTTCACTCGCGCTTCGGTGTGCATAGCGTGCTGCCGATTCCAGAGCGCGGCATTGCCTTCGCCAATTCGGAGAACGTCACCTATGGACTTGGTCCGATGCATCACGCTTCGATCGTCGATATTTCCGATTCCAGTGAACCCTTTCTGCTGTCGCTGTTGCCCGAACCAGTGCCACCCGAAGGCGCTCCCTATTCGGATTTCACAACTCGTGGCGGCTGGCGCGGACCGCACAACATCAACCACCACCAGCATCATCCCGATGTCCAGAAACAAGGCGATCTGTTCTATATCGCGCACTTCAACGCCGGGCTCAGGGTCTATGACGTCTCGAATACTCGGCTTCCGCGCGAGGTCGGCTACTTCATCCCGCCGGAGCCAGTCCGACGCTACGGCCCTATGCCGGAAGACAAGCTGGTTGTTCAGACCGAGGACGTGGTCGTGGACCGGCGCGGCTTCATTTACATAACTGACAAGAACCAGGGGCTCTGGATTCTCCGCTACACCGGCCCGCGGCCGGAAACGGATCGAACGTGACGGTCACATTCACCCTGAATGAAGCCTTAGTCGGAGCGCGGAAGCGGAGGCAGTCATGATTTGCTGGGAAAGTTTCATGGCACCGCGGCATTATGAGCCGATACGGATTTTCCGACACGGACATCGATCGCCTTTTGTAAAGTCCGGCGCGATGCGAGATCAAAGCTTGATCACATACTCCTTGCGCGTCGTTTCAAGCACTTCCCAGCTTCCTCTAAAGCCCGGCCTGAGCACGAAACTGTCGCCTGCCCTGACGGTGCGCGCGTCGCCGCCGTCTTCGGCGATCACCGAAACCCCTGACAGGATGTGGCAGAACTCCCACTCATCATATTCGATGCGCCATTTGCCTGGCGTTGCTTCCCAGACGCCGGCATAGAGGCCGCCGTGCTGTTCCTCGACATTCCAGGTGCGGAATTTCGGATCGCCCGAAATCAGGCGATCCGGCGCTGGTGCGCCAAGTTCCGGTTCGACGGCGTCGACGCCGACGGAAAGAAATTTCGGCGTGGCCATGGCGATCAAACCTTGGCGAGAGCCTGTTCCAGATCGGCGACGATGTCGTTGACGTCCTCGATGCCGACCGAAAGCCTGACCGTGTCAGGCCCTGCCCCGGCGTTGATCTTCTGCTCGTCGGAAAGCTGGCGATGCGTGGTCGATGCCGGGTGGATGACCAGCGACTTGGTGTCGCCGACATTGGCCAGATGCGAGAACAGTTCGAGCGCCTCGACGAACTTGATGCCCGCCGCATAGCCGCCCTTCAGCCCGAATGTGAACACCGCGCCGGCGCCAAGCGGCGAGTACTTCTTCTGCAACGCGTTGTTCTTGTCGCTGGGCAGGCCGGGATAGGAAACCCAGGCGACCTTGGGATGGTTGGAAAGCCATCCGGCGACCGCCGCCGCATTGTCGCAGTGGCGCTGCATCCTGAGCGGCAAGGTTTCCAGACCGGTCAGGATAAGGAATGCGTTGAACGGCGAAATCGCCGCGCCGATGTCGCGCAGGCCGAGCACGCGAGCAGCGATGGCGAAGGCGAAATTGCCGAAGGTCTCGTGCAGGACGAGGCCGCCATATTCGGGGCGCGGCTCCGACAGCATCGGATACTTGCCCGACTTCGACCAATCGAACGTGCCGCCGTCGACAATGGCGCCGCCGATCGAATTGCCGTGACCGCCGATGAACTTGGTCAGCGAATGCACGACGATGTCGGCGCCATGCTCGATCGGCCGCAGCAGATAGGGCGAGGCCAGCGTGTTGTCGACGATCAGCGGCAGGCCGTGCTTGCGGGCGATGTCGCCGATCTTCTCGATATCGACGAAGACGCCGCCGGGATTGGCCAGGCTCTCGATGAAGATTGCCTTGGTCCTGTCGTCGATCTGGCTCTCGAAGGTCGAGATGTCATTGGTGTCGGCCCAGCGCACCTGCCAACCGAAATTCTTGAAGGCGTGGCCGAATTGGTTGATCGAGCCGCCGTAAAGCTTTGTCGCTGAAACGAAATTGTCGCCGGGCTGCATTAGATTGTGGAAGACCAGCACCTGCGCGGCATGGCCGGAGGCGACCGCAAGGCCTGCCGTGCCGCCTTCGAGTGCCGCGATGCGCTCTTCCAGCACCGCCTGCGTCGGGTTCATGATGCGGGTATAGATGTTGCCGAACGCCTTCAGCCCGAACAGCGAGGCGGCATGGTCGGCATCGTCGAAGACGAAGGAGGTGGTCTGGTAGATCGGCGTCGCGCGTGCGCCCGTCGCCGGATCCGGCTTGGCGCCGGCATGGACGGCGAGCGTATTGAAACCGGGCGTGCGGGCCATCGAAAAACCTCCCTCAATGGTGAATGGTGAACGGTGAATGGTGAATGGTGAATGGTGAATGGTGAATGGTGAATGGCAAAGTCGGCCAGCCCCACCCTGATTGCAAGCGGCTCATATGCCGCCTTGCCGGCCTTCCAGAAAAATCTTTCTATTCACCATTCTCTATTCACTACCTACTTCTGGCGAACGCCGAAACTCTGGAATCCCGGGCGCATCAGCGGCTTCTTCGAGGACAAGACGCCGGAATTGACGCCGGTCCAGCCGATCTCGCCGGACAGCTTGCCATATTCGATCTTGGGGCAACGGTTCATCACCACCTTGATGCCGACAGCCTCTGCGCGCGTCGCCGCCTCGTCATGGCGTATGCCAAGCTGCATCCAGATGACTTTCGGCAGCGGATCGAGCCGCAACACCTCGTCGACAATGCCCGGCACGGCAGCGGAAGCGCGAAACACGTCGACCATGTCGATTGGCTCTGGAACATCGGCCAGCCTGGCATAGGTCATCCGCCCGAGGATTTCCTTGCCGGCCTGGCCGGGATTGATCGGGAACACCGAAAACCCTTTGCCGAGCAGATATTTGAGCACGAAATAGCTCGGCCGCACGTCATTGGCCGACGCGCCAACCATGGCGATGGTCTTCACCGAATTGAGGATGCCGGCGATATAGGCGTTGTCGTAGGCGTCGTGGTTCATGCCTCGTCATACAGCGCTTCAGAGTGAGGTGCCAACAGCCGAGCAAGTGGCTTGCAATGGGCCAGGGAGAACGTCGTCAGGCCGGCAGCGAGATCGTTCCGTCTTCCGCAATCGGAAAGGCCGGATTGTGCGCGACTTCCCAGACATGCCCGTCGGCATCGGCGAAATAGCCGTACCAGCCGCCCCAGAAGGCGCGCCCGGCCGGCTTGACGATCTTGCCGCCAGCCTTCTCAGCCGCCGCAAGCACTTCGTCGACCTCGGCGTCAGAGCGGGTGTTGTAGGCGAGGTAGACGGCCGACGGCGCCTTCGAGAAGCTGACGCCCGAATCCTCTTCGGCGCTTGGGCGCGGAAACAAGCCAAGAATGGCGCCGCCCATCTGGAAGAAGGCAACGCCGTCGGTGATCCCGGCATGGCGGGTCAGGCCCATCGCCTCATAGAAGCGCGTCGCACGGTCGAGATCGTCGGTGGCGATGGTGACGATGGAGATGCGCGGTTCCATATCCGCCTCCTACTCCTCCGGCCATTCCGGCTTGCGCTTGCCGATGAAGGCGCCAATGCCCTCTTCCGCATCGCGCGCCAGCATGTTCTCGACCATGACGCGCCCGGTGTAATCATAGGCCTCGGCCAGCCCCATTTCTGCCTGTTCGTAGAAGGCTTCCTTGCCGATCTTGACGACCAGAGAGGATTTGGACGCAATGGTTTGCGCGTATTTGGTGACAATCTGATTCAGATATTCGCGCGGCACGACGCGGTTGACCAAGCCGAATTCCTTGGCGGTTGCCGCATCGATCGTCTCGCCGGTCAAAAGCATTTCCAAGGCGTGCTTGCGCGAGACGTTGCGCGACAGCGCCACCATCGGCGTCGAGCAGAACAGTCCAATATTGACGCCAGGCGTGCAGAAGGTCGCCTCGTGCGAGGCGATGGCGAGATCGCAGCTGGCGACCAACTGCAATCCGGCCGCCGTCGCCAGGCCGTCGACTTCGGCGATCACCGGCTTAGGATGGCGAACGATCGCCTGCATCAGTGAAGCGCAGGCGGAAAACGTCTTTTCGAAGAAGCCCCTGCCGCGATCGGCATCGGCGCGGTGCGCGCTCAACTCCTTGAGGTCGTGTCCGGCGCAGAACACCTTGCCGACCGCCCCGAGGACGATGACGCGGACGGATTTGTCGGCCTTGGCGCGGTCGAGTTCCGCCGTCAGCGCCGCCATCACTGCAAGCGAAAGAGCATTGGCCGGCGGATTGGCGAGCGTCAGGCGCAGCACGCCGTTGTCCAGCCTGGAGACGACCGGCCCTTCGGCAACGGCAGGCTTGATGGCGACGATTTCGGCCATGATCATTCCTCTGCGATTCCGGATCGATGATGGACTAATCTAGTATGCCGCCTCGCTTCGTCCAACTCCCTCGTCCGCTTCTGCCATAATGAATGGGGTGTTGCCAGAAACGCCACGTCGCGTTCATACATGCAGGGCGCAAACCGGGAGACTGAAATGCCCGCCCACAGCAATCTCAAGCCGGTGCTGGCGGCTGCCGAAATCAACGCGCTGATGGCGACCATTTTCCCGCAGCTCAACGACCAGTTCACCTTCTACGAGGCGTTGGAGGTGTTTCCAGGCGGCTGTGTCGTGCGGCTCAACGCCGACGAGCGCCATTTGCGTCCCGGCGGCACCGTGTCGGGTTCGGCGCTGTTCACGCTGGCCGACATAGGCGGCTATGTCTGCGTGCTCTCGCATGCCGGACCGGATGCGCTTTCGGTCACCACCAGTCTCAACATCAATTTCGTCCGCAAGGCCGAGGCCGGGCCGATCGACGGCCATTGCCGCATCCTCAAGCTCGGCAAGAGCCTGATGGTGTTCGATATCGACATCGTCGCCGGCCCGGAGGGACACACGGTAGCGCACGCAACGGGCACCTATTCGATCCCGCCAAAGCGGATTGACGGTGTGGTAAAATAATACCTTTCATCCAAGGCATTGTTTTTGCTGGATTTTGATAGCTCGCCGACATTTCACGCGCCTTGACGCAGTCGCCGTCCTCTCCTATAAGCCCTCACGGAACAGCGGCCCGCAAAGGCCGCCGTTTTGTTATTGGCGGCGGGCAAGCGCCTTTCGCCAATCCAAGCAACAAGAAACGCCTTCTTTTGAAGGTCCGAACCGAAAGCAACAATCCATGGCAACCTTTTCGCAGAAGCCTGCGGATGTGGTGAAGAAGTGGGTGCTGATCGACGCCGAGGGTCTCGTCGTCGGCCGTCTCGCCACTGTCATCGCCAATCATCTTCGCGGCAAACACAAGCCCACCTTCACCCCGCACGTCGACGACGGCGACAACGTCATCGTCATCAATGCCGACAAGGTGGTGTTCACCGGCAAGAAGTTCACCGACAAGGTCTATTACTGGCACACCGGCCATCCCGGCGGCGTCAAGGAGCGCACCGCGCGCCAGCTGCTCGAGGGTCGTTTCCCCGAACGTGTCGTCGAGAAGGCCGTCGAACGCATGATCCCGCGTGGCCCGCTCGGCCGTCGCCAGATGAAGAACCTCCGCGTCTATGCAGGCACGGAACATCCGCATGTCGCCCAGCAGCCCGTCGTCCTCGACGTGGCCAAGCTGAACGCCAAGAACAAGAAGGTTTCGTAAGATGGCTGAGCTTTCCTCGCTCGCAGAACTCGGAGCTGCCACCGGCAATACCAACACCCAGCCGGCCGCACCCGTCCACGTCCAGAAACTCGATAAGTCGGGCCGCGCCTACGCCACCGGCAAGCGCAAGAACGCCATCGCCCGCGTCTGGGTGAAGCCCGGCTCCGGCAAGATCGTCGTCAACGACAAGGTGTTCGCCGAATATTTCGCGCGTCCGGTGCTGCAGATGATCCTCAACCAGCCGATCATCGCCGCCAATCGCGCCGGCCAGTACGACATCGTTGCCACCGTCATCGGCGGCGGCCTTTCCGGCCAGGCCGGTGCCGTGCGCCACGGCATCTCCAAGGCGCTGACCTATTACGAGCCGGCGCTGCGCGCCGTGCTCAAGAAGGGTGGCTTCCTGACCCGCGACAGCCGCGTCGTCGAGCGCAAGAAGTACGGCAAGGCGAAGGCCCGCCGCTCCTTCCAGTTCTCGAAGCGTTAAACAAAGACCGGTTTTCTATCGATTTTTTTTCAGAGGGGCTGCGTATTCGCAGCCCCCTTTTCTTTGTCGACATAGCAATCCCGCATCTTCAGGTGACCCTACGTAATATTAGTAGTATCTTAATTACAGGCGCGTTCCAGATCCCAGGGCAGCAGCCAACTCCACAGAGCGGGAGCTGTGCACGTTGCGACGCGCCGGTAACCCGACGCTCGCGAAGGAGGAGGCAATGCGCATCCATTCCAGCAGTGTGTTTCTGGCAGCTGTCGCCGCCACTTGGGCATTCGCCGCGCCTGCGGCCGACAAAAGCGACGAGCAGCTGATCGAGAATGCGATCACAGCGGCACCGGAGGCTGTCGGCAAAAACGCCGCCGTCGTGAATTGGGAGATGAAAACGTTGAGGAAGGGCACCAACGGCTTCACTTGCATCCCGGACGACCCGAGCACTCCCGCCGACGACCCAATGTGCACGGATGAGAACGGGATGGCGTGGATGCACGCGATCATGTCCAAGAAGGAGCCGCCTGCAGGGAAAGTTGCTTTCGCCTACATGCTAAAAGGAGGCGATGCGGCCAGCAATACCGACCCCTTTGCAACCAAGCCGCCGGAGGGGGCCGAATGGCTGCATGATGGTCCGCACGTGATGGTCATGAACGCACCAGACATGATGGCCTTGTATCCCCACGAGCCGAACCCCACACAACCATACGTCATGTTCCCCGGCACGCCCTACGCGCACCTGATGATTCCAGTCAAATAGATCAAGCAAGACCTGCCGCGAAGCGTAGTGGCGGGTCACCTGAGGGAAGGGAGCCGCGCTTATTTTCGGGCGCGGCTCTCCCGGGTGTCAGGGCTGGCCGGCGGACGCCTTGATGAAGTCAATGAACGCCCGCAACGGCGCCGGCACGAGGCGCCGGCCGGGATAGTAAAGGAACGGCCCGGAGAAGCTCTGCCACCAGGGTTCAAGCAGCGGTTCGAGCGCTCCGCTCTCGAAGTGAGGACGTAGCCAATCCTCGAACAGGCTGATGATGCCGGTGCCGGCGATGGCTGCATCGACTTTGAGGTCAGTCGCCCCGCCCAGGGTCACGAGAAGCGGCCCCGTCGGGTCGACCCGCACCACCTCGCCGTCGCGCTCGAATTCCCACGGCGGCATCGCACGGCTGGCAAAGCGGCCGCGCAGGCAGGCGTGGCCGAGCAGGTCGCGCGGGTGTTGCGGCCGGCCATGACGATCCAGGTAGGCCGGGCTGGCGGCGGTGGCGAAGCGCTGCACACGCGGTCCGATCGGCACAGCGATCATGTCCTGCTCCAGCCGCTCCTCATAGCGAATGCCGGCGTCGCACCCCGCCGCCAGCACATCGACGAAGCTCTCCTCCGAGATCACCTCCAACCGGATGCCTGGATAGGCGGCGAGAAAAGGCGGAACGATGCTGGGCAGTACCAGCCGCGCCGCGCTGACCGGCACATTGAGGCGCAACGTACCTGCCGGCCTGTCGCGAAAGCCGTTCACTACGTCGAGAGCCGACTCCACCTCGGTCAAGGCAGGACCGAGCCGCGCCAGCAGGCCTTCGCCGGCTTCCGTCAGGACAACGCTGCGGGTCGTCCGGTTGAGCAGCCTGACACCGAGCTGCGTCTCCAGGCGCCGCACCGCCTCGCTCAAGCCGGACGCACTGCCGCCGCTGGCGCGTGCGGCATCCCGAAAACCTTTGGCGCGCGCTACGGCCACGAAGGCGTTCAGGTCCCCGAGATCAATCTGCATTGTTCGTCATTCCGCACAGCCCGTGCGAATTGTAGCCAATTATCATGAGATCGGACAGCGTCTATCTGTGCACCGTTCCTGAAGGAGAAAGACCATGTCCAGCGTCAACCATTCCGGCACATTCATCCTCGGCGACCGTAAGGTGAGACGGCTCGGCTACGGCGCCATGCAGCTCGCAGGGCCAGGCGTCTTCGGCCCACCAAAGGACCACGACGCGGCATTGGCCGTACTGCGCGAAGCCGTTGCACAAGGCGTCAACCACATCGACACCAGCGACTTCTATGGCCCGCAGGTGACCAACCTGTTGATCCGCGAAGCGCTCGCACCCTATCCCGACGACCTCGTTATCGTCACCAAGATCGGTGCCCGACGCGGCACGGATGGCTCATGGCTGCCGGCCTTCTCGGCAGAAGAGCTGACACAGGCGGTGCACGACAATCTACACAATCTCGGACTCGACGTGCTGGAGGTGGTCAACCTTCGGGTCATGTTCGACGCGCATAGCCCCGCCGAAGGGTCGATCGAGGCGCCGCTTGCGACGCTTGCCGAGCTCCAGCGACAGGGCCTCGTGCGCCACATCGGGCTGAGCAACGTCACCGCCGCACAGATCGCCGAAGGCCGCAGGATGTGCAGGATCGTCTGCGTGCAGAACCAGTACAATCTGGCGCATCGGGGCGATGATGCCTTGATCGACGATCTGGCCCGCGACGGCACCGCCTATGTGCCGTTCTTCCCACTTGGCGGCTTCAACCCGTTGCAGTCGTCGACCTTGTCCAAGGTCGCCGCACGCCTCGGCGCCACGCCCATGCAGGTCGCGCTCGCCTGGCTGCTTCGCCGCGCGCCCAACATTCTTCTGATTCCCGGCACGTCTTCCGTCGCGCATCTGCGGGAGAACCTCGCCGCTGCCGACCTCGAACTGTCGGACGATGTCATCAAGGAGCTGGATGGTGTGGCAATGGCGGCCTGCGGGTAGATTGCCGAAGGCAGTGATGAGCCAATCTCCCCCAAGTGGGTTCCCTTGCGGGGGAGATTGCCGGCAGGACAGCGAAGGCGCGACCTTGCAGGCGGAACCGCCGAGGCGCTGAAGGATCGTCGCATTTTTCTGCTACTACGCCACATTTTGTTCTTGCTTTGTGCCGGCAGCTATGCTACTAATCTGAGTATGGTGCTAATTGGCTCCAGCGACCCGCCCACGGAGGCGGGTTTTCTGTTTCTGGGTTCCTTCGAAAGTTTGGCGCTGCCGGCCTGGGGTCGGCGGGACAGCGCCCTTCTGCCCTGCCGGGCATCGTCACCACAAGAGGGAGATCCAATTCTCGCCGCGCCGGTCTAGTTGATGCTGGCCGTGTTGGCCGGCTCGGCCGGGCGCTTCTCACCGGCATAGGGCACGCGAAAACCGTTCGCCGCCAGCCAACTGATGGCGGCCTTCGGTTCGTCGGTCTGGATGATGGTGGCGCCGCGCTCGACCCAGAAGCCATAAGTCTCGCGCGGCAGGCTGGCCGCAACCGCCAGCTCGTCGCCGCGACCGCCGGCGAGGAAGCCTCCCGGCTTGTTGACGATGGCATAGGTGTCGGCCCAGATGTGCCAGTCGCCCCTCACCGCCAGCGCGCGCATGCGCGGGCTGAACAGCGGGCCGCCGGTCTCGGTCAGTGTCTCTGATCCCATGCGCCAGTTGATCATCTCGACCGCGCGCATCGGGAAGGCCCGGCCCACTTTCTCGGCAAACATGGCGTCGCGAACCGCGTCATCGGCGATAATCGGCATGAACTGGAAGCCGCTGCCGATCGCGTCCATGGCGGCCTTGACACTGGCAATCCGCTCCGCATTCCACAGGTTCTCCTTGACGATCACCTGTTCGGCCATGCCGAGGTCGCGCGCAACCGCGACCATGCCGACGAGGCTTTCGGTGTCGAGCTTGTTGTCGAGATTGATGAGGATCCTGTCCCTGGTCGTCATCAACATCTCGCGCAACGTCGAGACCGTCTCGCCCGTAGCGGCGCCGGTGCCTTCGATCACCAAACGGCACGTCTTGAGTTCGGCCATCGTGCGGTTGACCACCTCACCCTTGCAATTCGTCGTGCGGTCGAGCCAACTGTCATGCATGACGACGAACTGTCCGTCCTTCGAGCGCCTGATATCGACCTCGACGATTTCGGCGCCCATTGCGATCGACGCCTCGGCGGCGGCGATCGAATTTTCGGGATAGAGCGTCTTGCCGGATTGCATGCCGCCGGCGCGGTGAGCGGCCACTATCACATGGTCGCGCCATTGGTTGGCGTGCTCGAAGCGGTCGAGAATCTGCCTGGCGCGCGTTTCGCCTGCCGATGCCTGGCCAAGGGAGAGCGCCAGCGCCGCGGAAAGTAGAAGGCTCAGCCAAATCGTTCGCATGAGACAGGTCGTTCGCACGAGAATCGCTCCGTACCGGGATCGCACCCCAGTTAAGCGATGCCCGTGACAGGCAGGTGAACGAAGCCGGCTTGCAAAATGCCGGAAAATCAGGTCAGCGCCGGCCGAAGCAGTCTTCGGCGGCTACTTTCGGTTGCTTGCCAGGCAATCTCCTGGCGAGCCTGCCGGGTTCGCCTGGCGAGCAAGGATTTGTGACCGGATCGAATGGCCATGATCCTCCGCAGGGGTCGCAATTCTGAGAATTATGTCCAATAAGGTTGCGCGTCGACGCACAGGAGATCGCTTCATGCCGGCAAGGACCATCGATCATGCCTTCACCACCCGCTCCAGGACGGGTGCGTCGTTCGAGCCGACCTATGCCGGCGCCCTGTCGTTCATGCGGCGCAAATATTCGAAGGACGTGAAGGACGCCGATGCGGTGGTGTGGGGCATTCCCTTCGACGCTGCGGTCACCAATCGGCCGGGCGCCCGTTTCGGACCGCAGGCAATCCGTCGCGCCTCGGCCATCCTCGACAACGATCCGCAATATCCGTTTTCGCGCGACCTGTTCGAACAGCTTGCCGTGGTCGATTATGGCGACTGCCTGCTCGACAGCGGCAATCACCAGAAGACGCCTGCCACGATCGAACGCGAAGCGGCGAAGATCCTGAAATCCGGCGCCTTTCTGCTGTCACTCGGTGGCGATCACTTCGTCACCTGGCCGTTGCTCAAGGCGCATGCCGCCATCCATGGCCCGCTGGCTCTGGTGCAGTTCGACGCACACCAGGACACCTGGCCCGACGACGGCAAGCGCATCGATCACGGCTCCTTCGTCGGCCGTGCAGTCAAGGAGGGCATCATCGACCCCGACCGGTCGATCCAGATCGGCATCCGCACCCATGCGCCCGACACGTTCGGTATCAAGATCCTGTACGGCCATGAAGTGGAGGAAATGCGTGCGTCCGACATCGCCTATGCCATCGTCGACCGTACGGGCGGCAAGAAGACCTATGTCACTTTCGACATCGATTGCCTGGACCCGGCTTTTGCGCCCGGCACCGGAACGCCGGTCGCGGGAGGCCCGTCTTCGGCAAAGATCCTGTCGGTGCTGCGCCAGATCAACCAGCTCGATATCGTCGGCGCCGACGTCGTCGAGGTTGCGCCAGCCTATGATCACGCCGATATAACGGCGATTGCCGGCTCGATGGTGGCCATGCACTATCTCGGGCTGCTGGCGGAACGAAAGGCCCGGCTCGAGGAAATGAACCAAGGCAATCACAGCGTTGCCGGATTGAATCAGGCGAGCGGCATATAGCTTTGAGATAATAGGAATTTTGGCACGCAATGAAACCGAAAATCTTCATCGACGGCGAGCACGGCACCACCGGTCTGCAGATAAGGGCGCTGCTTGCCGAGCGCGGCGACCTGGAAATCATCTCCATCCCGACCGAGCGCCGCAAGGAAACGGCAGCGCGCGCCGAGTTCCTCAATGCCGCCGATGTCGCGATTCTCTGCCTACCGGACGCGGCCGCCAAGGAAAGCGTTTCGCTGATCGCCAATGACACCACCAAAGTGATCGACGCCTCGACGGCGCATCGTGTCGCCGATGGGTGGGAATATGGTTTCGCCGAAATGGACAAGGACCAGGCGAAGAAGATCGCTTCGGCGAAGCGCGTCGCCAATCCTGGCTGCTGGCCGCAAGGACCAATCGCGACGCTGCGGCCGCTGGTTGCGGCGGGGCTGCTGCCGGCCGATTTTCCGGTCACCGTCAACGGCATTTCCGGCTATTCCGGCGGCGGCCGGCCTATGATCGAGGATTATGTCGCCAAGGGCGAGGATGCGCCGGAATTCCTGCCCTACGGACTGACGCTGCAGCACAAGCACGTGCCGGAACTCAGGACCTATGCCAGGCTTTCGCACGATCCGATCATGCAGCCGGCAGTCGGCAATTTCGCGCAAGGCATGATCACGGTGGTGCCGCTGCAACTCGGCGGCCTCGACCATGTGCCGACCGGCGCCGAGCTTCACGCGGCGATCGCCGATCATTTCGCTTCCATCGATGGCGGCGTGGTCGAGGTGGCGCCGTATCTGCATCAGGAACGCATGCCCGACATCGATCCGGAGATCTACAACGGCACCAACCGGATGAAGCTCTATGTCTTTGCCAATGATAACAGGGCGCAGGCGCTGCTGCTTGCCGTCTACGACAATCTCGGCAAGGGCGCCTCGGGCGCTGCCGTGCAGAACATGGATCTGATGCTCGGCCTCTGAATGGATGCGCCAGCATTTCCGAAGCGCTGGAAGGTCGGCGCGCCCGAACTCATCGCCGAAACGTTCAGCAGCCGCATCTGGAAGGTCGCGCGCGAGGACGGCTCGCCGGCAATCGTCAAGGATCTAAAGCCTTTCGACGATGTCGAGGACGAGTTGCGTGGCGAGCATTTCCTCGCCTGGCGACACGGCGAAGGCGCGGTGCGGCTGCTGGGTCGCGATGGCCACCGGATGCTGCTCGAGTATGCCGGCGAAACCTCGCTGTCACAGATGATTGCGGATCAGGGCGACAATGCCGCCACCGCGATCGCGGCGGAGGTAATGGCCAAGCTGTTCTCGCCGTCGAAGCACCCTGCCCCGCCGGACCTTCAGCCGTTGCGGATCCGGTTTTCCAGCCTGTTCAAAAAGGCGAAGGCCGATCGCGCCGCCGGCGAAAAGAGCCTGTATGTCGAAGCTGCCGAAATCGCGGAACGGCTGTTGTCCAATCCGCACGACGTACGGCCGCTGCATGGCGACCTGCATCACGACAACATCATGCACGGTCCGCGCGGCTGGCTGGCGATCGATCCGAAGGGCGTTCTCGGCGACCCCGGCTTCGATGCCGCCAATGTGTTCTACAACCCACTCGACCGAGACGATCTTTGCACCGATCCGCGGCGGATCGCGCATATGGCGCATGTCTTTGCCGCAACGCTCGGCCAGTCGCCGCCCGCGATACTGGACCACGCCATCGCCTATGGCTGCCTGTCGGCTGCATGGCACCATGAAGATCGCAATGCGGTCGACGAAAACCGCGAGCTGGCGATTGCCGCGGCAATCCGGCGGGTGCGGCTCAGCCTCTGAGAGCGATCTCGTGGGGCAGCGGGTAAGCGCCCTTGGTACCGCGCCAATGCGCGGCGGCGAAGCCCAGCAGAACCAGCGCGAATGCCTGATGCGTCAGGGCCATGTGCAGAGGCACCTGCATCAATAGCGTGCCGATGCCGATCGACGCCTGCACCACGACAATCAGGAACAGCAGCGTCGCGCGTCGGGCATGCGTCGTGCCCGGCAGGCGCCGGCGTGTCGCAATCATGTGCCAGAGCGCGACCGCGAAGATCGTGTAGGCGCCGACCCGGTGGACGAATTGCACCGTCTTCGGGTTTTCGAAGAAATTGCGCCATGCCGGCTCGAGCAGCAGCAGGTCGCCGGGGACCAGCTTGCCGTCCATCAGCGGCCAGGTGTTGTAGCTCAAGCCGGCGTCTAGCCCTGCGACCAGCCCGCCGAGATAGATCTGGACCAGCGCCAGCAGCACCAGGAAGCCGGCCAGACGTTGCGTCGAGCGGTCGGCGGCAGGTTCCGAGTGCGGCGCCAGCCCACGCGCGACCACCATGGTCGCCGTGAAGATCAGCGCCGCCAGCGTTAGATGCGTCGCCAGCCGATATTGGCTGACCGAAACCCGTTCAACCAACCCGGACGCCACCATCCACCAGCCTATTGCGCCCTGCAGAGCGCCGAGAAGGAGGATGCCCGACAACTTCGTGCCGAGGCCCCGCTCGATGCGGCGCGTCGCCCAGAAGAACAGCAGCGGCAGGGCGAAGACCACGCCGACACTACGCGCCAGGATGCGGTGCACCCATTCCCACCAGAAGATCGATTTGAACGCCTCGATGCTCATGCCGTTGTTGAGTTCGGCATATTGCGGGGTCTGCTGGTAGCGCAGGAACTCCTCCTGCCACTCGGCATCATTGAGCGGCGGGATGACGCCGTGTATCGGCTGCCATTCGGTGATCGACAGGCCGGAATTGGTGAGCCTTGTAGCGCCGCCGACCAGTACCAGCGCAAACAGCACCAGGAGCACGACATAGAGCCAACCGCGTACCAGCGCGCGGTTGCGAAGGTCGCGATCGCGGGCGGCGAAAGGCGTGGCATCGGATATGGCAGCAGCCATGGATTTGTCCCGGCAGTTGAAGTCGCGGATTGGTGAACCATCGCAACCCGGCTTGCAAGACCGGACAGCGCGGCACGCCGTCGCGCCGTTTCTGGCGGGTTGCGCGTATTGGCTGTTCGGCCTAAGCGATAGCGATCAAAGAGATCGCGCCATGCCCATTCGCCTGAAAAAGCTGATCGGAAGCTTCCTGCTGGTAGTGCTGGTCATTGTCTATGCGCTGGTCGCCTCGATCGTGGCGGTCGCCCAATTGTCGCAGTCCGGGCCGCTGGCGCACTTCATCTTCTTCCTGCTCAGCGGGCTTTTGTGGGTGCTGCCGGCGATGGGCATCATCAAATGGCTGATCCTGGAGCCGCGGCCGAAGGGGCGAGGCAACAGTTAGATCGTCACCACCGTCTTGCCGGCATTGGCCAGCGGCGTCGTCACGCCCGACAACATTGTTCGGATGTGGGCGACGCTCTGATAGCGGCCATTGACCGAAATGCGCGGCAGGGCGTGCAGGAAGCCGGCATGCTCGGCGCGGAGTATGCCGTGGCGGGTCGTCACCGCCGAGGCGTAGCCGGCATCGCGGGCTAGGCCTACTTCGCGGCGGCCGACGGCACTGGCATAACCGTAGGGATAGGCGAAATGGCGCGGTTCCTCGCCGAGTTTGGCCTGCAATATGCGCTTGACGTCGCCGATCTCATGTCGCGCATCGCTCTCGGGAAGCCGCTTCAGATTGCAGTGATTGACGCTATGTGCGCCGATCGTCACCAGCGGGTGCCCGGCCATGGTGCGGATCTCGTCCCAGTTCATCAGCGTGCTCGGGCGCGGACCACCCAATTCGATGCCGTTCGAGCGCGCCAGATCCCGCAACACCGCACGCTGGTCCTGCTCGCGCACCTTCAGCGTCAGATGAGCGTGCAGGCGCGCATTGGCCTGGACCTTTTTTCCCGGACTCGAGCAGTCGATTGTCACCGGCCCAGCGGGCGTCGTCAGCGTCAGGCGATCGCGCGCATTGACGATGTCCTCGACCACGTCCCACCACAAATCGGCAGCGCCGTCGATCAGTCCCGGCGCGACGTAGATGGTGATCGGCGCGCCATGTTTCTCCAGCACCGGCAGCGCCTCGGTCATGTTGTCTCGATAGGCGTCGTCGGCGGTGATCGTCGCAAACTGGCCGTCCTTGTCGCCGGCCTTGATGCGCTCGATCGCCTCGTCAAGCGTGACGAAACTGTAGCCGTTCGCCTTCATGTCGGCGATCACGGTGTCGAGAAACCCAGGCGCGATGTTCAAGTGGCGGTTGACGCCGTTCGGCTTTTCCGGTGTCGCGGTTACCCGATGCAGCATCAGGATGGCGCCAAGGCCGCCGATAAACGGCTTGGCCAGCGGCGCGAGACCGGAATAGCGGGCGAGATTGAGCGCCAGTTTGCGGATTGCCTCGCCCCCGTCGATCATTCATTCACCTTTTGCGCCTAAGCTCATTAAGCATGGAATGCGCCTGCGCGGACCCCCAATCGCGACGAATACGCCCCAAGGATTGAGGTATGGTTGACGCCACCGCGTCATTTGACGGCAATCGGCTGGCAAGCAGCGAGGCGTCGCCGTGTGCCTTGCCGGCCGGCAAAGCCGGCCTGTCAACCTCGGTCGCCGACAGTGCGGCGTTGGCGGCGTACGCAGAATTCTGCCATTCGGCGCTTTTTGCCCCTGCGCAAAGCGCCGGCTGGATCCTGAACTGGGCCGCACATACCGGCGCCGACGTTGTCGTTGCGACGCTGCGCGCCGAGGACAGGCCGGTTTTCTCACTGGCGCTGGAGGTCACTCGCAGTGGAGCGTTCCGCGTCGCCCGGTTCATGGGCGGCCGCCATGCAAACGGCAATTTTGCCGCCGCCGACCCGCAATGGCTAGCGAATGCCGATAGCGCGGCGATCCGCTCGATGCTGGCTGCGATTGCCAAGGCGCGGCGCGACATCGATCTTGTTGCGCTGGAGCGGTTGCTGCCCGATCTCGACGGCGTTGCCAACCCGCTCTCCGCCTTGCCGCATTTTTCGAGCCCCAATCTGTCGCTGGCCGCCGGTCTTATGGGAGGATTTGACGCACTGCTCACCCGCGTGAGCGGCAAGCGCAGGCGCAAGAAGCATCGCTCGCAGGCGCGCAAGTTCGAGGCCGTTGGCAGCTATCGTCGCATCGAGGCGAGAACTGCGGACGAGGTGCACATGCTGCTCGATGCCTTTTTCGAGATGAAGGAATTCCGCTTCCGCAAGATGGGCATCGCCAATGTTTTCGGTGAGGCGGAGGTGCGCGCTTTTTTCCGCTCGCTGTTTGCCGACGCGCTTCAAGAGGAAGATCCGTCCTTCGTCCTGCATGGGCTGGAAGTCGCCGGCAAACTTCGTGCCGTCACCGGGTCGAGCCGCTCGGGCAAGCGGCTGATCTGCGAATTCGGGGCGATCGCCGAGGACGACCTCGCACACACCAGCCCGGGCGACTTCCTGTTCTTCGAGAACATCCAGGAAGCCTGCGAGGCGGGTTTCGAAATCTATGATTTCTCGGTTGGCGACGAACCCTACAAGCGATTGTGGTGCGATGTCGAAACGCAGCATTTCGAGGTGCTGGTTCCGCTGACGCCGAAAGGTCGTGCGCTGGCGCTGGCGCTCAGGCAGGGCGCAAGCCTGAAGGCATTCATCAAGCACAGCCCAATGGTCTGGAAGCTGGCCAAGCTGCTGCGCCGCAAAGCCGTGGGGCGGACAGCACCGGCCGCAGGCGAAGACGACAGCTGATTTCGATTTGAGAGAAAACTGCCTCAGGCGGCCGAGCGCCGTCCCGGCATTGGGCCCGGCGCCACATGGCCGATGGGCGTGACCAGCGTCAGGTTGGGATAGCCACTCTCGATGAGCGCGACCGCGGCCTGCGTCACCTCGTCGTCCGGTTCAAGCATGGAGAGCAAAACCTCGGTCCCCTCGCCCACCAGGCGGCTGATGCCTTGCGCGTCAGCCGGTCCGCATTCGACCACGACCAAATCATAGGCGGTGGTCAGCGACTGCATGATGATCGGCAGCCGGTCGGCGGCGCGCATGGCGCGGACCGGATCGGCTGTGCCGACGGGAATAACGTGGCAGTCCGAATAGAGATCGGGGTGGATCACATCGCTGAACTGCGCTTGCGAGGCGAGCAGATCGGTGATGCCCGGAAACAGCCCGCTGTCCAGCATCGGCCGCGAGGCAGCACCCGAAGCGGTGAGATCGAGCAGCAGCACGCGTAGCCCGGCGTCGGAGACTGCGCGCGCCACCAGCACTGCCGAGGCAGCCGCCTCGTCGCCTTCCGGCGACACGAATATGGCCCGGGCGGCACCGGTGGCGATCAGTTTTTCCGCGGCCTTGTCGATGTCGACCTCGCCGAGGATAGAACGTGCCGGTTCAATATCTCCAGCAGCCATTTCAGAGTACTCCGGTTCGATTTTCTCGGCAGCCGCTTCCGCCACCGCGACGGGTTCCGGCTCCACTTTGCTTTCAATGATATTGTCGTCGTCGGCCTCATCGATCTCAACGACTGCCGGTTCGGACCGGCCAACCGACGGGTCGGGCTCGGCCATCACGCGTTCGGCCTGGACAGCCGGCATCGCAACCTGCTCGATGCGCTCGAAATGGGCACCGGCGGCCGGACGCATGGCGCGGCCGGAAAACAGTTCCTGCAGCAGCGTGACGATCGCCATGATGAGCAACGAGCCGACAAAGGCCGCACTGACAATCGGACCAATCTTGGGGAAATAAGGTTCGGCCGGCACCTGGGCCTCCGAAAATACGCGAGCGTCGACGGGCAGATAGTTGCGATCCTTGCGTGCGGCCGCCTGGAGATAGCTGGATGAATAGAGATCGAGCTGCTGACGCTTGGTCGCGGCATCACGCTGCAGCGCATCGAGTTCCACCTGCTCTTCGCCGGCGCGGGCGGACGCCGCCTTCAGCGTGTTGACGTCTGCCACGAGTTGAGCCTCTCGCGCCTTCGCCGTCTCGGCCTGCGCCATCAGGCCTTTCATGATCTTTTCCGCTTCGTTGCGGATCTGGCGGTCGAGATCCGCGAGCTGCGACTTCAGCGCGCGGATGCGCGGATGGTTGTCGAGCAAGGTGGTGGAAAGGTCGGCGATGTTGTTCTTGAGTTCGACTTGCCGCTCGCGCAGGCGCTGGATCAGTTCGGAAGACAACACCTCCGGAACGGCATCCAGCGAGCCGCCATTGCGCAACGCCCTGCGCACGCTGTCAGCGGTCGCTTCCGCCGAAGCGCGATTGGCGCGCACGCGTGACAGTTCGCTCGACAATTCGGACAGCTGCTGGGTGGCAAGCACCGAATTGTTGCCGCCCATCAAAAGATCGGACTGCGCACGGAATGCCGCAACCTTGGCTTCCGCCTCCTTCACCCGGTTCTGCAGATCCGCGATTTCCGGCGCCAGAAAGTCGGTGGCGGCGGAATTCGATTCGAGCTTGGCATTGCCCTTGGAGGCGATATAGGCGTTTGCAATGGCGTTCGGGATCGCGGCGGCAAGCTTTGGATCCTCTGACGAGAACTCGATTGCGATCGCGCGGGTTTTTTCAACGCCATAGACGTTGAGCTTCTCATGCATTGCGTCCAGCACGCGCTCTTCCAGCGGAATCTCGAACGGATCGCTTTTCAAGCCAACAAGGACAAGGGCGCGGCTCAGCGCCGACATCTTCAGCGCCTCGTCGAATTCGGGCAATTTCGCCAGGTTGAGCTTCGCCGCCACCTGCTTGAGGATGTCGGGGGACGAGATGATCTGGACCTCGGTGGCCACAGCCTCTTCGTCGGGAATCGACCGCTCGTTGCCGTTGGCCCCGGCTGGCCGCGTGAACTCCGATTCTCGAGGCCCGATCTCCAGCTTGGCTGCCGCCTTGTATTCGGGCGTTGCAAGCCAGGCGAGCGCAAAGGCCAGACCGGTTACAACCAGTGCGACGACAAGGATGCGCAGCCAGTTTCGCGCCAGGCCGGCGAAAAGCTGCCTGAGATCGACGTCGACATCTGCGGCCGCGGATTGAACGGACATGCATCCCTGCTCCGGTACTGAGTCAGCATGCACCGTAAACAACTATGGTAACTCAGCCGTTAATATCGCGGTAAGAACCTGTCAGGCTCTATTAACAAGCCGCAAACAAGAGGCTGAAACCATCTGCATTCGTCGATCCGGCCCGCATCGGCCGCGCGCCTTTACCGGCCATTAACCCTAACAGGATGATAACCGAGCTCGATCGTTAAGGTTTGCCGCAGAGTCGCCGGCTATTCAAAGGTACGTGTCCGCTCATGAAAAGCACTGCTCCCCTTTTCCGCGCGCTGCTTGCCGTATCGATGCTTTCGGGCTGCTCCAGCTACCGGCCGACGCCGGCCGCATTCCATGAAGTTCTCGACCAGCCCTATCGCCTCGGCGCCGGCGACCGCGTCCGCGTAACCGTGTTCGAGCAGGAAGGACTGACCAATACCTACAGCGTCGATCAGTCCGGCTATCTCTCGCTGCCGCTCGTTGGCAACGTGCCGGCGCGCGGCCACACCGCCCAACAGCTTGAAAGCGAGATCGCCGAGAAACTGCGCCAGGGTTATTTGCGGGATCCCGATGTTTCGGTAGAAATCGATCGCTACCGGCCGATCTTCGTCATGGGTGAAGTGGGTGCGGCGGGGCAGTATTCCTACGTTCCAGGCCTGACCGTGCAGAAAGCCGTCGCCATCGCCGGCGGGTTCACGCCACGCGCCAACCAGGAAAGCGTCGACATTACCCGCGACATCAACGGCAAGGTGATAACCGGACGCGTGGTGATCTCCGACCCGCTGCTGCCCGGCGATACAGTCTATGTTCGCGAACGCCTGTTTTGATGTGCTGACAAAGTGGCGGACACACTCAGGATCGTCCACTGCTTTCGCTCACCGGTCGGAGGCATCTTCCGGCATGTGCGCGACCTGACCGAGGCTCAGGTCGCCGCCGGCCATGCCGTCGGCATCGTCTGCGATTCGACGACGGGCGGCGATTTCGAGGAACGGCTGTTCGAACAGATGAAAGGCAGCCTGGCGCTCGGCATTCACCGCACCCCGATGCAGCGTCATGTCGGGCCAGGCGATCTCGCCTCGGCCCGGCGCACCTACAGGATCATAAAAGAATTGCGGCCGGACGTGCTGCACGGGCATGGCGCCAAAGGTGGCGCCTATGCCCGTCTGTTTGGCTCATTGTTGCGGGTATCCAGGTCTCGCGTAGCCCGCCTTTATTCGCCGCATGGCGGCTCGCTTCACTATGACGAGACCACCGCCATGGGGAAGCTGTTCTTCGCGCTCGAGCGCTTCATGGCTCGCTTCACCGATTGCCTGCTGTTTGTTTCCGATTATGAGCGGCGGACTTATCGCAGGAAGGTCGGCGAGCCGCCCATTCCGAACGCTCTCGTCCACAACGGCCTGCGCGCCGCCGAGTTCGAGCCGGTGCGGACCGAGCACAATGCGGTTGACCTCCTCTATATCGGCATGATGCGCGATCTCAAAGGCCCGGACATCTTCATCGATGCGCTGGGGCGAGCCGCGACACGGCTCGGCCGCCCATTGAAAGCGCTGATGGTCGGGGACGGCGACGACCTGCCGCGCTATCGCGCCCAGGTAGATCAGCTCGGCCTCGAGGTCAGCTTCCTGGCGCCGATGCCGGCCAGGCTCGCCTTCAGGCTGGCCGAACTGGTCGTCGTTCCCTCGCGCGCGGAAGCCATGCCCTATATAGTTCTGGAAGCGCTCGCCGCCGGCAAGCCGATCATCGCGACGGCGGTCGGCGGCATACCGGAAATCTTCGACACCGGCTCGCCTGTCCTGATCCGGCCCGACCCGCGCGAACTTGGCGACAAGATAAGCGCCGCATTGGCCGATCTCGACACCTACAAAGGCCTGATGCCCGGCCTCGCCGACCTCAAGGCACGCTTCGGCGCCGATGTAATGGCCGCCGAAATCGAAAAGGCCTATTTCGCTGCGCTCAAAAAATAGAGCAACGGGTTTCCACCGGGCTGCTCCTGGTGAAAGCGTCTCCAAAGCCATCTGTTGTTTCAAGGGTTTCTTAGCTCTCTTTTGCTATTCACCTGAGGGAAACCTGCGGACGCCCCATGAACGAAATCGACCCAGCGCGCCGTTTTTCGCTAGATGCGGTGCGCAAATTCGACGCCCCTGCCGAGAACAATACGGCCGGCGGCATGAACGATGTTGCCCGCCAGGTCGCCTCGCAATACCGGCGCGATACGATGTCGCCGATCATGGTGAGCGGCGTCCTGCGCATGGTGGAATTCGCGCTGCTGTTGGTCTCAGGTCTTGCCGTCTATTTCTATTATGTCGGCTTTTTCAACTATCTTGCCTGGCAATACTCACTGACGATCGCCGCCACCTCGTTCCTCGCGGTCGTTCTGTTCGACGTCACCGACCGCTACCAGATCGTCGCGCTGATGCGGCCGATCGCCAATTTCGGCCGTCTCCTGCTGGTCTGGGCCGGAACATTCGCCTTGATGGCGCTCACCGCCTTCACCATGAAAATGTCGGAAGACTATTCGCGCCTGCTCTTCGGCACGTGGTTCGTCGTCGGTTTCGTGCTGATCCTGGGTCTCCGCCTGGTGATGTCGAAGCTGATCCGGCGCTGGGCGCGCGACGGGCGGATGGAGCGCCGGGCCGTCATCGTCGGCGGCGGCAAGGCGGCGGAGGTATTGATCCGCTCGGTCGAAAGGCAGCCCTACAACGACATCCGCATCTGCGGCATCTTCGACGACCGCGGCGACAAGCGGTCGCCGCCCGTTGTCGCCGGTTATCCCAAGCTCGGTACAATTTCCGAACTCATCGAATTTGCCCGCATCGCGCGCATCGACATGCTGATCGTATCGCTGCCGCTGACCGCCGAATCGCGCGTGCTGCAGTTATTGAAGAAGCTGTGGGTGCTGCCGGTCGACATCCGGCTATCGGCGCATTCGAACGCGCTGCAGTTCAGGCCGCGCGCCTATTCCTACATCGGCTCGGTGCCGATGCTCGATATTTTCGACAAGCCGATCAACGACTGGGATTCGGTCGCCAAGCGCGCCTTCGACATTGTCTTTTCGATCATCGGCATCATCGTGTTCTCGCCGGTGATGCTGGCGACCGCAATCGCGATCAAACTCGACAGCAAGGGGCCGGTGCTGTTCCATCAGAAGCGGCACGGCTTCAACAACGAGATCATCGACGTCTACAAGTTCCGTTCGATGTATACCGACAAGGCGGACCCGACGGCCAAACAGACCGTGACCAAGAACGATCCGCGCGTCACCCGCGTCGGCCGCTTTATCCGCAAGACCTCGATCGACGAACTGCCGCAGTTCTTCAATTCGCTGTTCGGTTCGCTGTCGCTGGTCGGGCCGCGCCCGCACGCCATTGCCGCGCAGTCGCACAACCTCCTCTACAATGAAGTGGTCGACGGCTATTTCGCCCGCCACAAGGTCAAACCCGGTGTGACCGGCTGGGCGCAGATCAATGGCTGGCGCGGCGAGATGGACACCAACGAGAAGATTCGCATGCGGACGGAATACGACCTCTATTACATCGAGAACTGGTCGCTCTTGTTCGACCTCAGAATCCTGTTCCTGACGCCGATCCGCCTGCTCAATACGGAAAACGCGTATTGATCGCGACAGCCTATGAATTGCCGGCGGCGGCGGTCAACGCCAAGCTGATTGCACTGATTGCGTCGGGGGCGGTTTTCCTCGGCGTTTTCCTGTCCGGTTTCGTCATTGCCGAGCCGGCGCCGTACGATCTCTACATGATCGGACTGATCGTGGTGTGGCCCTTGTTCGGCATGCGTATACAGCGGGCGGCGGTGCCACTTCTGGTGCTGCTGGCTATCATGAACATCGGCGGTATGATCTCGATGACGCAGATGTCGGACCTCGCCGGCACGCCGCTCTATCTCGCCGTCTCGCTGTTCCTGGCCTTAACCGCGGTTTTTTTCGCTTCGGTAACGGCGGTCCGGCCCAGTCTCTACCGGGTGATCTTCGTCGCCTATGTGGTATCGGCAGTGCTGACTTCGCTGGTCGGCATAGCCGGCTATTTCCATGCCTTTCCAGGAGCGGAGATCTTCACCAAATACGACCGTGCCGCCGGCGCCTTCCAGGACCCGAACGTGTTCGGTCCGTTCCTGGTGCTGCCGGGCATCTACCTGCTCTATCTGCTGCTTACCGGCTCGGTCGCGCGCATGCCTCTAATGGCTATGCCGCTGCTGATCATCACCGCCGGCATCTTCTTTTCCTTTTCGCGCGGCGCCTGGGGCATGTTCGCCGTTTCGGCGATCCTTTTGACCGGTGCCTTGTTCCTGCAGAGCGCCAGCGGCAAGTTCAGGCTGCGCGTCGTCGTCATGACCATCGCCGCCGTCGGACTGCTGGTCATCGCAATGATCGTCATCCTGCAACTGCCAGGAGTCGCCGAAATGTTCTCGAACCGCGCACAGCTCGAACAAAGCTACGACACCGCCCGGCTCGGCCGCTTCGCCCGCTATACGATCGGCTTTCAGATGGCACTGGAGCATCCGTTCGGCATCGGCCCGCTCGTCTTCGGCAAGATCTTCGGCGAGGACACGCACGACATCTGGCTGAAGATGCTGATGGATTACGGCTGGCTCGGCTTCGTGTCGTTCCTGACGCTGACGTGCTGGACGATCGCCGCCGGCTTCCGCATTCTGCTGCGCGACCGGCCGTGGCAGCCTTATCTTCTATGCGCCTACGTCGCCTTCATCGGCAATATCGGGCTCGGCACCTTCATCGACATCGACCACTGGCGCCATGTCTACCTGCTGCTCGGCTTGATCTGGGGTGCCATCGCGCTCGAATACCGCCACCAGTGGCAGTTGCGGGCGACGCAGCGACCGGCAATCCCCGTCGCGGTTGCCTCAGGCAGGACAGCAACCGAATTCGGTTGACCGGACCCGGTCTATCACGATACATCGCGACCGGTCCGGAGTGTAGCGCAGCCCGGTAGCGCACTTGACTGGGGGTCAAGGGGTCGTCGGTTCGAATCCGGCCACTCCGACCATTAAAATCCAAAGGCTTAGCCAGTTTTCCCCCAAACTGGCTGTACAGACAATAGCCGCACTGCAGCCAGCGCAACATACGCAGGCGCGTGATCTCATCGAGGAATCGATCACGCATCACTCGTGCGCGAGGCACGGAGGCTGGCGTCTAGCCAGAAGCCCACCGAGAAACCGCGCGGTAATGGCTAGGTAAGCTTTGCTGCGTACGCCAACCTTTATCGTGAGAAAAGGTCCCGCCGCACATGCCAGAACGGCGGGACTCGATCAGGCGCCTTGCATCAGGCAGGGGTGACTCGGGGGTTGGGCATGCCCGGTGCGCGCGGATCGTACTGAACCCTAGGCGCATCAGCTGCAATGCGTCCACCAACCATCGGTTGGAAAGAACTAATTCAATCCCGACGGCTGGCCTGGCCTGAACAGGCGCGCGCTCAAGGCTCAGTTTCTTCCCGGGGAGGAGCTTTTTGGTCAGGACAATCAGGATAGGGCAATTCTTCACACGGAGAGGGCCTGTCGCCAACGCTGCGATAATGTTCCGCGAGTTTTGCGAAACCGTAGGCGAAGGCGAAAAGAAGCGCGAGGACAACCGCTATTCGGACGGCCATACCGTATTGTAGCAGGATCCTCGCATTGGAGCGCGCGGCGTTTTGGTACGTTTGAATGTTGAGTTCGAAAAAGGTTGGCTCTAGTTGAATTGCCGTCGTCCGCAGTTGTAAGGGCGAGCGGACGCTACGAAGATGCCACGCGCTTTCGCCCTTTTCGGGAGAGATGCAATGTCGCTTCAAGGAGTTGCCTGTCCTGCCGAGCTGACCATGTTGACCAAGGCACTTGATGCCCGATGCCGTGAACTAGGCCTCGCTGATGGAGATCCAGGCAGAGAAGTGCTCGGCCGCAGAGTGATGGATTTATTTGAAAGTGGTCAGCTCAGCGCCGAAGATTTGAGACTGGCTCTGAGCGGCGAGATCTTTAACGCCAAAAATCCTCCGGCCGGAGCCAGTGGGCCTTGATACGGCAAGCGGCTATCCGCGCAGCCATTTGAATCACTGGCCCAGCGTCGGCTTCCGTGTGCGCAGGAGCGCGTGTGAACAAATGTGATTTTGCGGTCGGTGCCAGACGGGCTAACTTTACCCATCGAACGAAAGAGGAGAATGATCATGAAGACATTCCTCGCAATAGCCGCGGCACTGACCATGTCCATATCAGCTGCCTCTGCGGATTGCCCCGCGCATTCCAAGGTTCAGGCATCGGTCGACACGCAGACGAAGACAGCAAGCGTCGAGAAGGCCGATATGTCGACTGTCACGGACGCTCAGACGATCAAGAAAGAAGAGCCACAGAAGACCGAGTAGCGGTTACGCTCAGCGGATTCCACGACCCGGATAAATCGCTACTGGCACACATCCACCCACTCGGCGTCGACGAGTTCGGCCAGGCGTTGCGGGCTGAGCCGCACGGCGGCATTCGTCGCGCCTGCCGCCGGGACGACCTCGTCAAAGGCGCGCAGCGAGATGTCGCAGTAGACCGGGAGCGGCGCCGGTAGGCCGAACGGGCACACCCCACCGACGGGATGGTTGGTCGCGGCGAGCACCTGGTCGGCGTCCAGCATTCGCGCCTTGCCACCAAACCGGTCCTTGAATTTGCGATTGTCCAGCCTGGAGATCCCGCTGGCCACGATCAGCATCGTCTGGTCGCCGGCGCGCAAGCAGATCGTCTTGGCAATCTGCGCCGGCGCTACGCCATGCGCTTCGGCGGCCAGAGCCACCGTCGCCGAGCTTGCCTCCGTGACGATGACGTCAATGTCGGGCGCGTGTGCGGCGAAGAAAGCGCGAACGGATTCGAGGCTCATCTCCAGCAATTTCCGTCTGGCGTCGCCGTGGCGGCCGGCAAGTCCACTACGTGGCCGAAAAAACGAAGCCCGCCAGGGCGGCCCATGGCGAGCTCGTGGAATAAAAGCATGACACGTCGCTACGACACGGATCGCCTTTTGGCAGGCAACACGGCTTCGTCAAACAGAGCGCTTTCCGGAAGTTGAAGCGCGGAGGCAATACGCCGACGTTTCGAGGGATCGGCATCCTTGCCGCTTTCAACGTCGGCAATCTCATAGGCTGCCAGCCCGCACGCCAGGGACAGCTCTTCGATGCTGTATCCACGGGCTTCCCGGGCGGTTCGGACGGCACTGCGTTCAGGCGTAACCGTGCTCGCCGCCAGTTCGGAATAAGGTTCGCGTTTTGCTATTTGGGGCATTGGCAACTCCGTGGGATGAAAGAGTTAGATCAAATCATGTTGTTGCCTGAGACGATCGGGAGAATGCCCGCTCGCCGGTGATTTGCCAAGCATCAAAGATAGCGTCACGGCATCGTGAACCGACGCCGGAATGGATGGCGGATGCCGGCGAGCTGACATCTGGCCGGATCCTCAGCAGACACAGTTCGGAAACAAAATTCTACAGGCCGGAGAAACTGCCGAAAAACTCCAAGGCGATAGTCCCAACCGCAGCGCTCGAGTCACCGACCTGAATCAGTGACGCTCAAATTCCGCCTGCGCAAAAAGGAAACGATGTCATGAAGAAGCCTCTTCTCTCCGCCCTTGGACTTGCAATCGCACTTGCCCTCTCGATGCCGATCATCGGCGCAAGCAGCGCGAATGCGACGACGATGCACACCACCGTCAAGAAGCATCACCGCCATCACTACCATCACCGCGTCCACCACTACCGCCACCATCACAAGAAGGTTGTCGCGAAGAAGTACTGAAAACACCCTCGGGCGAACAACCCGCAGTCAGGCGTTCTGGTCCTGGATCAAGGGCGGCGCGCTTGCCGGGTTTGCCGTGTCGGCGAAAAATGGCGGCGGTCCGCTGACCACCGCCATTTGCTTTTCTTAACGTGCCGACCTTGAACGCGCTCGCGGCGCGTTTTGCTGTCGGCCGCCGAGGAACAGACTGGCGACGAGCCCGACCAGAACCAGCCCGACAGCGGCCGCCGTCGCCGGGTGATCTCGGGCGGTCTTCTCGATCGCCCGGCCTTGCCTTCTGATTGCCGGCAAGGCGTTGCCGAGCCGCTCAGTGATATCCGAATAGTAATCCGACGCGGTATCGCGCCCGTCTTCGTAAAAGGCGCCGCCCTGCTTCAACACGGCTTTCTTCAAGGTGGCCAGTTCCCTGGCCAAGGCCGCGACCTGCTTGTTGAGATCGGTGTCGGAGATGCTCGAAAGCGATGCCATGACGTGCTTCCTTCATCTGCAGAAGGAAGCCTAACGCATGACCCTGAAGACCGTTCCGGTCAACCCGGCGGGCTCTAGCGAACCTGATCGAGCAGGCGCTTGCATTCCAGGAGGTCGAACAGCGCCTCCTGCAGCAACGCGCGATTGTCACGGGAAAGTTTTGACGTGTCCGGCGGAACCGGACCTTCCTCGTCGGTCTTGCCCATACCGAAAAAACGACGGCTGGGTTTCACCCTCGGCTGGCCAACCAGCATTTCGTCGTCCGGGCCGCGCGGCTGCGCCGCTTGCGTCAGCGGTACCGTGTCGGCCTGTCGACGCTGCGAGATCGCCTCGACCGCCGCCATGTCGCCACTGCCGACGGCGATCAGAAACTGGTTGCCGTTCTCGCGCAACAGCTTCTGCACGCCCTTGATCGTATAGCCCTGGTCGTAGAGCATATGACGAATACCCTTGATCAGTTCGACGTCCTGCGGACGGTAGTAGCGGCGACCGCCGCCGCGCTTCATCGGCTTGATCTGGTTGAAACGCGTCTCCCAGAAGCGCAGCACGTGCTGCGGCAAATCCAGATCCTCCGCGACCTCGCTGATGGTGCGGAAAGCATCAGGGCTCTTGTCCATGGACGAATCCTCACGCTAGAGCATGATCGCGAAAGGCGGGAACCGGGTTCGGGCGACATCACGCTTAACAAAGAGAGCAGCTTTCCGTCCCGGCGGAACGGATCACACCCAAATACCGATCCGGCCTACCGAATCGCATCTTATTTCAGCGGTTTATGAAACAATATTCAAGCCCGGCGCAAAAGCAGGGTTCATTTTTCAACCGAAGCCTGGAGCATGATTCTTGGCAAAGGGGGATTGGGCGGCTACTTGCTGCCCTTGGCTTTGCTGTTTTGATGGGAGCGCAGGATACGGTTCTTCAGTACGTTCGACGACTTGAAGGTCATCACCCGGCGCGGCAGGATCGGCACTTCCTCACCGGTCTTGGGATTGCGCCCGATGCGCTCGTTCTTGGAGCGGACGTGGAAAGTCGCGAAGGACGACAGCTTCACCGTCTCGCCGCGAACGATCGCCTCGCAGATCTCATTCAGCACCGCCTCGACAAGCTCGGCCGATTCAGTACGTGACAGCCCAACCTTGCGGTAAACGGCTTCGGCGAGGTCGGCGCGCGTAAGTGTCTTTCCCCCCATACGAACCGTCCCATCAGCTCAAAAACATAAATCGATACAAGCAACGGCAGAACCTAAGTAATTGATCCGTCAAGGTCAAGGACCCGAACCCGATAGTTCGGCACTTACCAGCGGAGCAGGACGGCACCCCAGGTGAAGCCGCCGCCCATCGCCTCGAGCAGTACCAGGTCACCCTTTCTGATGCGACCGTCGGCGACGGCTGCGGACAGTGCCAGCGGCACGGAAGCCGCCGAGGTATTACCGTGCAAATCGACGGTCACCACCACCTTCCGCTCCTCTATCCCGAGCTTTTTGGCCGAAGCGTCAATAATTCGTTTATTGGCTTGATGCGGCACGAACCAGTCGAGATCGGCGGCGCCGATGCCGGCCTGTGCGAACGTCGCCTCGATGACGTCGGTGATCATGCCGACCGCATGCTTGAACACTTCGCGGCCTTCCATCCTGAGGTGCCCGACCGTTCCGGTGGTCGACGGCCCACCGTCGACAAAAAGCTTGTCCTTATGGATGCCGTCGGAGCGCAGGCTGGCCGCCAGAACGCCTCGGTCGGCGATGCCGCCTGCCCCCGTGCCTGCTTCCAGCACCATCGCGCCGGCGCCGTCGCCGAACAAAACGCAGGTCGAGCGGTCGTTCCAGTCGAGAATACGCGAAAATGTTTCCGAGCCGATCACCAGTACCCGTCTGGCCAAGCCGCCGCGGATATAGAGGTCGGCGGTCGTCACTGCATAGACGAAGCCGGAGCAGACCGCCTGCAGGTCGAAGGCAAAACCGTGGTGCATGCCGAGCCGGTTCTGGATCTCGACCGCGGTCGCGGGAAAGGTGTTGTTGGGCGTCGAGGTCGCCAGCACGATCAGGTCGATGTCGTCAGCCGTCAGGCCGGCACTGTCGAGGGCCGCGCGCGCTGCCGCCTCGCCCAGCGAGGCCGTCGTCTCGTCGTTGGCCGCAATGTGGCGCTGGCGAATGCCGGTGCGCTGGACGATCCACTCGTCCGACGTCTCGACCATGCCTTCGAAATCGGCATTCTTCATAATGCGGCGGGGCAGCGCGGCGCCCGTGCCGCGCACGACGGATCTGATCAATGCTCTTTCCTATTCCTTTGCGTCGATGACGACGTCGGATTTCCGGATTGTCTGGGCATTCGGATTGCGGGCATGGAACAGGTCGAGATCGGCTTCGATGCGGTCAAGCAGATTGTTGCGCACCATGTCGTAGCCAAGCTCGATCGCCGCCGCGAAGCCATCCGAATCAGCCCCGCCATGGCTCTTCACCACGATGCCGTTCAATCCGAGGAAGACGCCGCCATTGGAGCGGCCGACATCCATCTTCTCGCGCAGGCGATCGAAGGCGGTCTTGGCGAAGATATAGCCGATCCTGGCCATCAGCGTCCGGTTCATCGCCGCGCGCAGATAGCCGGCGATCTGCCTAACGGTGCCTTCCGCCGTCTTCAGCGCGATGTTGCCGGCAAATCCCTCGGTAACGACGACGTCGACACTGCCCTTGCCGATGTCGTCACCCTCGACAAAGCCATGGTAGTTCATCGAGGCCATGTTGGCCTCGCGCAACATACGACCCGCCTCCTTGACCTCTTCCTGGCCCTTGATCTCCTCGACGCCGACATTGAGCAGGCCGACGCTCGGCCGTTCGATGCCGAAAACAGAGCGCGCCATGCCGGTGCCCAGAATGGCAAAGTCAACCAGTTGATGCGCATCCGCGCCAATGGTGGCGCCGACGTCCAGCACCACGCTCTCGCCGCGCAATGTCGGCCAGAGCGCCGCGATTGCCGGGCGATCGATGGTCGCCATGGTGCGAAGGCAGAATCTGGACATTGCCATCAGCGCGCCGGTATTGCCGGCCGAGATACAGGCGTCGGCAGTGCCTGCCTTGACCGCCTCGACAGCCTTCCACATCGATGACTTCCAGCGGCCATGGCGCAGCGCCTGGCTCGGCTTGTCGTCCATCCGCACTGCGATCTCGCAGTGCACGAACTCACTCACTTCCGCCAGCTTGGGGAATTTGGCGAGTTCGGGCCGTACCACTTCTTCGCGCCCATAAATGACGAAGCGTATATCCGGACGGCGGGTGGCGACAGTCATGAGCGCCGGGATGACCACGCTTGGCCCGTGATCGCCGCCCATGGCATCGATGGAAATCCTGATCACGCGGTGTTCATCTCACGGTTGATTGGCCAGCGGGCTTGCCAAGGTGCGGGGCTCGCGAAGGTTCGGCGAAAATAACGGTTTTGGGCTGCCGCACAACCAACTTTTCTCAAATTGGGTCAGCCATCAGGATTTTCCCAACAGTGATCTGAGCTTTTGCTGGAATTCATTCTCCACAGGCTCGGCATCGCCGGCGGCCTCCAGCGATACACCCGGCTTGCGCGGATATGGATCGATCGCCAAGCCAAAGAACTGCTCGGCAAGCGCCCCGACGTCGATCGCATCGCCGGAAAAGGTTTCCGGGCTGTCGGGGCCTTCGGCGTCGAGCAGGATCTCACCGCCGCCGTCGAAACCTTGCCGCCCGAGCTTGGATTGCTCCGGCAGGAACAGCGCTTCGACCGGCTCGTCGATATGCGCCTCGACCGGGTCGAGGGTGACGATGCAGGCCTGCGTTATATCGGCCTCGACATGGCCGCTGACTTTCACCCCGTTGCGTTTCCAGGGCTCGACCAGGAGTTCGGCGCGATAATTCTCGACCGAAAGCAGCTCGTGCTCGACGGCCAGCAGGGCGCGCTGCCCAGCGTCGGCATCGATCACCACCGGCAGCCCCTTTTGCGGCAGCCGGGCGACATTTGCCAGGAATGACACTGGGCTGTGGGTATCAGGGTGTTTCATCTTCGCCTCCACTTCGCCACCTTCATCGGCCTGCCGTCGCTCAAGCGTTGGCCACGGGAAATGACACCGTTCCGGAAACGATCGATTCGGTCGGCTGTTCCGCGAGTTGCCTTGATGCATCGGCGGCATAGAGTGCCAGTTGCGACGCTTGCGGCCAGGCGCCGGCATCCGGCCTGACATTTCGGGCAAGGGCGACGGCGAGTGCATCATGGTCATTTCTTTGCAGCGCATCATCATAGGCGGCGGTACGGCCATAGAACATTTTCGCCAGTTTCCGCATTCGCTTCGGCACGCCGACGTCGCCAATGCCCAATTCACGCAACGAATGTTCGACATCCATGAAGAACTCGTCGATCAGCACCTGCGCAACCTCTGCCGCAGCACCGCCCTCGCCTCGCAACCGGTGCTGGAACAGGAACATGTGCAACGACAGCATCTCGAAGCGGCCGAGCGGCGTGTCCGGTACGTTCCAGGCGGAATAAAACACCGTTTGCCGCGCCGCCGCCACGATTTGTGCGTAAAGCGCCTCGGTGATGGCGCGGTTGGCATGTCGTTCGCGGCCAAAGAGGCGCTGGAACATTTGAGGGTGGTCTCCCGGGACCGTTTGTTGAAGTGGCCTTGTTGCATCGGCAAGCAAGCTGGTTTACCGGTTTTGCGGCCCAGCGCAAGTTGCGGCCAGCTTATGGAGTTGTAGTTGCGCGCGCTGAAATTCAAGTCGACTTTCCTGCCCAAGCCCGGCGGTGCGGTTTCGCTGCTGGTGATCGCTGCGGCACTTTCCGCCTGCAATTCGTCCAAGATGATCGGCGATCTCAATCCGAGCGAGACGCTGACGCAAGGCTACGTCATAGACCAGCAGGCGATCGACCTGGTGCCGGTCGGCTCAAGCCGCGAACAAGTGCTGCTGGCGCTCGGCACTCCCTCGACGAAGGCGACCTTCGATAACGAGGCCTTTTATTACATTTCGCAGACGCGCAAGCGCTATGTCGCCTTCGACAAGCCGCGGCTGGTCGACCAGCATGTGCTGGCGGTCTATTTTGGCGATGACGGGCGCGTCACCCAGATCGCCAATTACGGCTTGAAAGACGGCAAGGTGTTCGACTTCATCTCGCGCACCACGCCGACCGGCGGCAAGGACCAGAACTTCCTCAGCCAGATCATCAGTGGCGCCAGCAAGCTGGCGCCTGGTATTCCCGGCGCCAGCGGCGGCAGCACGCTCGGCGGCAGCTGATCCACCCGAGGGTGTCGGCTTCCTTCCGTTCCTTTCGCTTCCCTGTAAGCGGCATATCTCAGGCAATGAAGAACCCGCGGGAGCGATCCCGCGGGTTTTGTTTTAAGGCCATAGCGACCGAGCTTAGCCGTGCGCGAGAACGGCCAGCAACAGCAGCGCGACGATGTTGGTGATCTTGATCGCCGGGTTGACCGCTGGGCCGGCAGTATCCTTGTAGGGATCGCCGACCGTGTCGCCGGTCACCGAAGCCTTGTGCGCTTCGGAGCCCTTGATGTGCTTGAGGCCGTCCTTGTCGACGAAACCATCTTCGAACGACTTCTTGGCGTTGTCCCAGGCGCCGCCGCCGGAGGTCATCGAGATGGCGACGAACAGGCCGTTGACGATGACGCCGAGCAGCGAGGCGCCAAGCGCGGCAAAGGCGGATGCCTTCGAACCGGAGATCAGGAGGACGCCGAAATAGACCACCAGCGGCGCCAGCACCGGCAGCAATGACGGAACGATCATCTCCCGGATCGCTGCCTTGGTCAGAAGGTCGACGGCGCGCGCATAGTTCGGCTTCGAGGTGCCGGCCATGATGCCCGGATCCTCGCGGAACTGCTTGCGCACCTCCTGGACGATAGCACCCGCGGCGCGGCCGACGGCGGTCATGGCGATGCCGCCGAACAGATACGGGATCAGGCCACCGAAGATCAGGCCGGCGACGACGTAAGGATTGGAGAGGTCGAAGGAGACGTCGCCCATACCCTGGAAGTAGGGGTATTTGTCGCCATTGGCGGCAAAGAACTTCAGGTCGTTAGAGTAGGCCGCGAACAGCACCAGCGCGCCGAGGCCGGCCGAACCGATGGCGTAGCCCTTGGTTACCGCCTTGGTGGTGTTGCCGACAGCGTCGAGCGCGTCGGTTGACTGGCGCACTTCCTTGGGTAGGCCGGCCATTTCGGCAATGCCGCCGGCATTGTCGGTGACCGGGCCGAAGGCATCGAGCGCGACGATCATGCCGGCGAGGCCAAGCATCGTCGTCACCGCGATCGCCGTGCCGTAGAGGCCGGCGAGCTGGTATGTCGAGATGATGCCGCCGACGATGACGATCGCCGGTAACGCCGTCGCTTCCAGCGAGACCGCGAGGCCCTGGATGACATTGGTGCCGTGACCGGTGACCGAGGCCTGGGCGATGGAGTTCACCGGACGCTTGTTGGTGCCGGTATAATATTCGGTGATCACCACGATGAGTCCGGTCACCGCAAGGCCGACAAGGCCGCAGATGAACAGGTTCGTGCCGGTGATGGTCATGCCGGCGACGGTGCCGATCTCACCCCAGCCGATGCATGCCGAGGTGGCCACGGCAAGGCCGACAATTGACAGCAGGCCGGTGACGATCAGGCCCTTGTAGAGCGCGCCCATGATCGAGCCGCTGGAACCGAGCTTGACGAAGAAAGTGCCGACGATCGAGGTGAGAATGCAGGCGCCGCAGATGGCCAGCGGATAGAGCATGGCCGCGCCGAGAACGTCGGTGCCACCGAAGAAGATGGCGGCGAGGACCATGGTGGCGACCACGGTCACCGCATAGGTCTCGAACAGGTCGGCGGCCATGCCGGCGCAATCGCCGACATTGTCGCCGACGTTGTCGGCAATGGTGGCCGGATTGCGTGGATCGTCCTCGGGAATGCCGGCTTCAACCTTGCCGACAAGATCGCCGCCGACGTCGGCGCCTTTTGTGAAGATGCCGCCGCCGAGACGGGCGAAGATCGAGATCAGCGAGGCGCCGAAGCCGAGCGAAACAAGCGAGTCGATGACGACGCGATCGTTTGGCTGCAGACCCATGAACTGGGTCAGGATCAGGTAGTAGATCGAGACGCCGAGCAGGGCCAGGCCAGCAACCAGCATGCCAGTGATGGCGCCCGACTTGAAGGCGATCTCGAGGCCGGCAGCGAGGCTGTTGGAAGCCGCCTGCGCGGTACGCACATTAGCGCGCACCGAGACGTGCATGCCGATGAAGCCAGCGGCACCCGATAGAACGGCGCCGATCAGGAAGCCGATGGCGGCGGTGATCGAAAGCAGCCACCAGGCAAGCAGCAGGACCACGACGCCGACGATGGCGATGGTGGTGTACTGGCGCGCCAGATAAGCCTGAGCGCCTTCGCGGATGGCCGCGGAAATTTCCTGCATGCGTGCATTGCCCTGATCGGCCGCGAGGACCGAACGTGTCGCCCAGATGGCGTAAAGGACTGAAAGCAGACCGCAGGCGATGACAGCTGAAATTATGGTCATTGCCGAATTTTCCTCGATTGGTGGCCCAAAAGAACCCCTCCCCGGGCCGTTGAGACAGGGGACGAATTTTCCGCAACCGGAATCCGTCCCTTCGCAGCGGCTTATGCGAAACAGGGCTCGGAACGTCAAGATATTGTTCCGTTCCTGTCCGGCTTTCGCCCAAAAGATCCCGGGTTTCGCCCAAAAGGCTGGACGGCAGCGCCTGTCGACACTGCCATCCGGTTAGATCGGTTGAAATCGGCGAACAGTGGTCAGGCTTTACGCGGGTCCCCGTCCGGCTGGACGACGAAGACCAGCACCAGCAGCATGGTGATGTAAAATTTGAACGCCGCCTCCTGACCATTCCAAGTCGAAGACTGCCACATGGCGAACCACTCGCCGCCAACGACCATGAAGCCGAAATACCAAACGAGGAAGCCCATTGTGGCGGCAATGATGGCGAACTTCTTGGCATCGTTGAAAGCCTGTCCGCTGGCGTTGCGCGCCTGCCAGAGTTGCCAGGCGGCGATTAGGTAAAGCAGGCAGGTCAGAGCCTCGCCAATGATGATCAGCCAGTAGCCAGCCGTCCACAGCGACGGGTTGATGATCGAGCGGTACATCAGTGCATTGCCGGGAAAGGTCGTGTCCATGCTCAGCACATGCTGGACAAAGGCGAAGTTTGAGCCGTAATCGGTGATGTTGCCGAAGGCGACGAGGAAGGCGAAAGCCGCCAGACACAAACACATGACGATCTTGGAGAAACGCGCGGTCATGGCAAGAACTCCTGCTGAAAGATCGGGGCATCGCACTCATCAATCGCCGAGTCCCGAAGATCGCGCAACGGGTGGGCCAGTGATCATCGTGCTCACAGCCATTGCGAGACATTATGCCGGCAAGCAAGACATTGCCGAGACTGTCGAAGCCCTCGATCTCGACAGTGATTGCGCGGTGGGCGACTTGGTCTCTGTGGTTAGAGTCGACACACAGCACGACTTCGCCATCATCCGCCGCCGCTGGATCACCGGCGAGACGAGCACAACGCTGGAACTGACGCTCGATCATCCGACGCGGTAGACCGGCCACTGAAAAAAGAGCGAACTTCGCCCCGAGACGCTACTCGGGCTCGCGTCCCATGCGCCGGGCGGTGTAGCGCTCGACCGCCGACAGCCCGTCATAGATCAGCACGGCAAGGGCGGCGACGATCAGGCCACCCTGCAGGATGAAGGCGAGGTTGTTCGACAGCAGGCCTGCGATGATCACCTCGCCCAGTGTCCTCGCCGCTACCGTCGAGCCGATGGTCGCGGTGGCGAGGCTGATCACCACCGACAGCCGGATACCACCGAGAATGATCGGCGCGCTGAGCGGCAGCTCGACCTTGACCAGTCTTTGCCAACCGGTCATGCCGGCGCCACGCGCCGCCTCGACTACGTTGGCCGGCAGCGTCGTCAGGCCGGTCAGCGCATTCTCGAAGATCGGCAGCAGTCCGTAGAGAAACAGCGCAATCAGCGTCGGCTTTTCGCCGAAGCCGACGGCCGGCACGGCAAGCGCCAGCACCGCAACCGGCGGAAAGGTCTGGCCGATATTGACCAGGCTGCGCGACAGCGGCAGGAATTCGGCGCCGGCTGGCCTGGTGACCAGAATGGCGAGCGCGACCGCAACGACCGTCGCGGCAACGGTCGCGATCAGCACGGTCCGCAGATGCAGCAGCGTCAACGTCAAAAGGCTGCCCTGATTGTAGATTACCGGCGCGTTGTTCTCTGTCAGCGGCTTCAGCAGCGGTTCGAACCAGCCGGGATTGGTGACGAAGGCAATAAGCACCACCACCAGGGCAAGCCTGAGCAGCGAGGGAAGCCAGGCTTTCATGCCGGCCTCGCCGCGCGCTTAACCAGCCCGTCCACAGTGACGCGGCCAAGCGGCTTGCCGTCGGTATCTTTCACCGGAAGTGCCGGGCGGCCCGACCACAGGAGTTCGGCGAGCGCGTCGCGTTGGCTGGCGTCACCGGGGATCGCCTCGCCTTCGGCCGTGCCTTTTTCCACCGCGTCGCGCACCCGGCCAAGCGACAACAGCCGGAACGGTTTTTCACTGGCGCCAACCAGGGTCTCGACAAACGCGCTGGC
Source organism: Mesorhizobium sp. M0998 (assembly GCF_040318885.1). Classification (NCBI taxonomy): domain Bacteria; kingdom Pseudomonadati; phylum Pseudomonadota; class Alphaproteobacteria; order Hyphomicrobiales; family Phyllobacteriaceae; genus Mesorhizobium; species Mesorhizobium sp. M0998. Next base: position 92,990 of record NZ_JAMYND010000004.1, on the reverse strand, counting down.
CGGTTTCGCCAGTATCTCGGCCGGCGCGGCATATTGCACTACTTTGCCGCCATCCATCACCGCGATCTTGTCGCCCATGTGAACGGCCTCTTCCATGTCATGGGTGACGAGGATGATGGTGGTGCCGAAGCGTTTCTGGATCGCCAGCAGATCCTCCTGCGCCTTGTTGCGGATGATCGGATCGAGCGCGCCGAACGGCTCATCCATCAACAGCACGTTGGGTTCCGCGGCAAGCGCCCGGGCGACGCCGACGCGCTGCTGCTGACCGCCGGAAAGCTCATGCGGATAGCGTGGCCCGTAGGCTTGCGGGTCGAGCTGGTATAGCGTCATCAGCTCGTCGACGCGGGCCTTGATGCGGTTGGCGTCCCAGCCGAGCAATACCGGCACAGTGGCGATGTTCTGCGCCACCGTGCGATGCGGAAACAGCCCGTGGCCCTGGATGGCATAGCCGATGCTGCGGCGCAGCTCATAATCCGGGACCGAGCGGTTGTCGACGCCGTCGAGCTTGATCACGCCCGATGTCGGCTCGACCAGCCGGTTTATCATGCGAAGCAGCGTCGTCTTGCCGGAGCCGGAGGTGCCGACGATGACGGCGATGCTGCGCGGCTCGATTACTATCGACACGTCGTCGACGACTGTCGTCTCGCCGAAGCGCTTGGTGACGCCTTCGATCTCGATCATGCCGTTTCAACCCTGCGCTTGCTGGCGCTCATTTCGATCACTGCATCGAGGATGATGGCAGCGGCGAAGGCCAGCACCACCGTCGGAACAGCACCGAGCAGCACCAGGTCCATCGCCGTCTGGCCGACCCCTTGGAATACGAACACGCCAAAGCCGCCGCCGCCGATCAACGCGGCAATCGTGGCGAGGCCGATATTCTGCACCAGCACGATGCGGATGCCGGTGAGGATCACCGGGAAGGCCAGCGGAAACTCGACGCCGAACAGCCGCTGGCGGTCGGTCATGCCCATGCCGCGCGCTGCGTCGTTGGCGGCACGCGGCACACCGGCAAGGCCGACCACGGTGTTGGCCACTACCGGCAGCAGTGAATAGAGGAACAAAGCGACGAAAGCCGGCGCTGTACCGATGCCGCGAATGCCGAGCGCGGCAGCACCCGGAACATGCGAAGCGACCCAGCCGAGTGGTGCGATCAAGAGGCCGAACAGCGCGATCGAAGGAATGGTCTGGATGATGTTCAGCACGTTGAGCACGCCGGCCCGCAATTTCTCGACGCGATGGCAGAGGATGCCGAGCGGCAGGCCGATAATCACCGCAGCCGCCAGCGAACCCAGCGCCAGCGTCACGTGCTTGGAGCCTTCCGCCCAAAAACTCTCGGCGCGATTGAAATATTCCTTGAGGATCGACAGGCTGTTCCAGCTTCCCGAGACGAGCAGCAGCCCGATCGCCGCGGCGGCGACAACAAGCACGCCGATCCGTGCCTGCGGCGACAGGTTCAGCCGCGTAAGCACGTCGGCGAGCAGAAGCGTGAAGGCGAAGATAAGCAGCCAAAAGCCCGAAGCCGGCGAGATACGGGCGAAGGTGTTGCCGGCGGGTGTCAGGAAACTGCCGGCGACGCCGATCAGCAGCGCCAGCGCTGCAAGCGCAACCACACTGGCGGCGAGGCGCAGAGCAAGCGGCGTTTTCAGCAGCGCAATGAGCGCCGCTGCGACGACAATCGCCATCAACAGCGGACCGACCGTCGCAGGCAAAGATTCGAGGATCGAGCGCGCCTCGCCGGGTACGATGCGATTGGCGCGGAAGGCGGCGAATGGCGCCGCAAAAGCCGCATAGGCCGATATCGCCGCGATGACCACGCCGAGCTTGTCGAACCGGATGCGCACGCCCTCCCCCATCGGCCGATCCGGCGCACCTCGAAAGCGGAGCGCCGGAATCGCCTTACTTCAGGAAGCCGTTCTTTTTCAAAAAGTCCTCGGCGACGCCCTTGACCGGCTCGCCGCCAACCTGCACGCGACCATTCAACTCCTGCAACGTGACGAGATCGAGCTTGGCGAACACCGGCTTCAGCAGCGTCTCGATCTCCGGATGCTCCTTCAGCACCGCCTCGCGGATGATCGGCGCCGGCTGGTAGACCGGCTGCACACCCTTGTCGTCCTCAAGCACGGCGAGGCCGGAGGGCGCGATGCCGCCGTCGGTGCCATAGACCATGGCGGCGTTGGCGCCGTTGGTCTGGTTGGCTGCGGCTGCAATTGTCGCCGCCGTGTCGCCGCCCGACAGCGTGATCAACTGGTCCGGCTTCAGCGTGAAGCCATAGGTCTTCTGGAAAGCGGGCAGCGCGGCCGCCGAATTGACGAACTCGGCGGAGGCCGCCAGCACCACCTTGCCGCCGCCCGAGACATATTTGCCGAAGTCGGAAAGGGTGACGAGCTTATTGGTATCGGCGACCTCCTTGCGCAGGGCGATCGCCCAGGTGTTGTTCGCCGGTGACGGTGACAGCCAGACGATCTTGTTGGCGTCGTAGTCGAGCTTCTTGGCAGTCTCGTAGGCCTTGGCGGCGTCTTTCCACACCGGATCGTCGGCCTTCTCGAAGAAGAAGGCGGCGTTGCCGGTGTATTCCGGATAGATGTCTATCTCGCCGGCTGTAATCGCCTTGCGCACCACAGGTGTGCCGCCGAGTTGGATGCGGTCGGTGGTCTGGATATTGTTGGCGTTCAGCACCAGTTGGATGATATTGCCGAGCACGCCGCCCTCGGTGTCGATCTTCGACGACACCACCACCTGGGCACTCGCCGAGGCCAACGCAACTCCGAGCGCCAATACAGCGCCGGCCAGAACCTTGATTGAAAACATCTCACAAATCCCTTGCTGTGAACCGGAATACGGCTGCCGCATATGAGCATGGCTTCGATGCCCCGTCGGGGTACACGGTTTCATAAGAAAGGGGATGGGCGCAATAATTTTGTTCGGATGCGAGTTACTCCGCTGTTGCCTCGTCCCGACAGCGTGACGTCAGCTGGCCGCGCGCAAGCCCGTCATCTTCAACACGCCCAGTGCCACGAAGCACAGCACGACGACCGGGAAAATCATCCAGTTCAACATCTCCCAGCCCCAGGCATTGTAGACCGCCCCCGACATCAGCGAGGCGAAGGCGACGGAGCCGAACAGGACGAAATCGTGAAACCCCTGGACCTTGCCTTTTTCGGATGACTGGTAGCTGTCGGCCACCATGGCGGTGGCACCGATGAAGCTGAAGTTCCAGCCAAGGCCGAGCAGGATCAGCGCCGTCCAGAACTGCCACAGTGCCAACCCTGACAGCGCCACTATGGCGCAGCCAATCAGCAGCACCAGGCCGATGGCCAGGATCCGCTCAGCGCCGAAGCGATAGATCAGCGACCCCGTGAAGAAGCTCGGCGCGAACATCGCCATCACATGCCAGGAAATGCCTAGCGTGGCGTCGTCGGTCGAAAGGCCGCAGCCGACCATGGCCAGCGGCGCGCCCGTCATGACGAAGCTCATCAGCGCGTAGCTGCCGACGGCGCAAAACAGCGCTGCGACGAAGCGCGGCCTGGTGACGATTTCCGAGAGCGGCCGGGCGTCGCTGTCGGCGATTTCCACCTTGTCGGTTGCCTTGGCCGGGATGCGCAACAAAGAGAGAATGGCGGCGCCGACCGCCGCCAGCACCAGGATGGACGCAAACGAGCCGGCAAACTTCACCGGCGAGAACAGGTCGCCGGTGAAGATGACGATCTGCGGTCCAAGGATGGCGGTGACGATGCCGCCGGCCAGCACAAAGGAGATGGCGCGCGCCTTGAATTCAGGCGGCGCATTGTCGGCGGCGGCAAACCGGAACTGCTGGACGAAGGCGCCCCCGATGCCGATCACGGCCAAGCCGAAAGCGAATAGCCAGAAGCTGGCATGAAACAGCGCCAGCGTGGCGACCAGCCCGCCAAGCGCCGTGACCGCTGTGCCGGTCATGAAGCCGTCGCGCTGGCCGAGCCGGCGGATGATCGCCGCGGCCGGCAAGGAACCGAGCGCCACGCCGACATTGAAACCGGTGATCGGCGCGGTTGCCAGCGACTTGTCAGCATCGAGCAGGTACTGCCCCACCAATCCGCCCATGGAAATGGCGATGGGTGCGGCCGAGCCGATGATCGCCTGCGAGGCTGCGAGGATGAAGGCGGTGCGACGCGCTTCCTTGCCCGCCCCAACAGCGACGATAGCAGTCATGAGGCGTCCTTGCCGCGGCCCTCGCCACGCACCCGGCGCGACACGCGATCAAGCACCGCATTGACCAGTTTCGGCTCGTCTTCCTCGTAAAATGCCTTGGCGATGTCGACATATTCGGAGACGATAACCGCCACCGGCACGTCCTCGCGCTGCATCAGCTCGTAGACGCCGGCGCGCAATATGGCGCGCAATGTGGAATCGAGCCTCGACAGAGGCCAGTCCTCGGTCAGCGCCTGTCGGATGACTGGATCGATGGTCTTCTGGTGCTCGACAACGCCGGCAAGAATGGCGCGAAACCATTGCGCATCGGCTTCGCGATAGAGCGCGCCATCGACCTCCTTGCCGAGCCTGAACGCCTCGTACTCGGCGGTGATCTCGAAGACGCCGCTGCCGGCGACATCCATCTGGTAGAGCGCCTGCACGGCGGCCAGACGGGCAGCACCGCGCTTGTTGGCGTGGCGCACCGTGGGCTGGCCGGGCGAAGCGGGTTCGCTCACGAGGGCGCTCCCAGCTGTTCCTTTAGAGCGATCATGGTCAGCGCCGCACGCGCCGCAAAGCCGCCCTTGTCGCCTTCCGAACGCCTGGCGCGTGTCCAGGCCTGTTCGTCGTTTTCGGTGGTCAGGATGCCGTTGCCGATGCAGACCGCATCCTGCACGGAAAGGTCCATCAGGGCACGGCTGGATTCATTGGCGACGATATCGAAATGATAGGTGTCGCCGCGGACCACCGTGCCGAGGGCGACGAAGCCGTCATAGTTCGTCCCGCCTTCGGAGGCACCGTCGAGCGCGAAGGAAATCACCGCCGGGATTTCGAGCGAGCCCGGAACGGTGACGACATCGTATGTCGCGCCCGCTTCCTCGAGGGCCTTTGTCGCGCCTTCGAGCAACGCGTCGGCAAGGTCGTCGTGAAAGCGCGCCTCGATGACAAGAAGGTGGGCCTTCTTCTTCGGACGGATGAACGCTTTGCCGTGTTGGGATGTGCCTGCCATAGATGTCTCCGGGGATCGCCGGTGACTTAGGCCGAAGCCGGTTTGATCGCAAGCGGAAGATTGCCGAAGGAACTTTCAAGGCCAACTCGGCGGCGGTCGCACCAGGGAATGGGCTTTATGGACGAGCGCCTCAAAGCCCCTCTTTAGCCGCCTCCACCAGTCGCGCCGCGTAGCGGGCCATGGTGTCGATCTCGAGGTTGACGCGGTCGCCGACCTGGCGTTCGCCCCAGGTGGTGACCGTCAGTGAGTGGTGGATCAACAGCACGTCGAAGCGGCTGCCTTCGACCTTGTTGACGGTCAGCGAAGTGCCGTCGAGTGCGACGGAGCCCTTGGGCGCGATGAATTTGGCCAGCTCTCGCGGTGCATCCAGGGTGAAGCGAACGGCGTCGCCTTCCTCCTTGCGCCCCACGATCTCGGCCATGCCGTCTACATGGCCTGAAACGATATGGCCGCCAAGCTCGTCGCCGATCTTCAGCGCCCGCTCCAGGTTGATGCGCGTGCCGGATTTCCAGCCCATCGCGGTCGTCAGCCTGAGTGCTTCTTCCCAGGCCTCGACCTCGAACCAGCGTGCGTTGGCGCCGTCTTCCGGCAATCCCGTCACCGTCAGGCAGACGCCGCCACAGGAAATCGAGGCACCGATGGCAATGGTCTGCGGATCGTAAGCGGTGTCGATACGCAAACCGACGCCTTCCCTGAGCGGCTTCACGGCAGCGACGGTGCCGACATCGGTGACGATTCCAGTGAACATTAGTTTGGCCCCGTGAACATCAGGTCGGTCCTAGATGTCTCTTATCCATTCCGCATATGTATCTTCGCCGAAACGCATGTTGCGCAATTTGCGAAATCCCGGCGGGATATTGTTGGCATCGATCGGCGATACAATGCCGCCCTCGCCGATCGCGTCCGGCCCCTGAAACAGCACGATACGATCGACCAGTTGTTCGTCGAGGAACGCCTTGGCCACCCTCGCGCCGCCCTCGACCAGGACGCTTGCCATGCCGAGCGCCGCCAGATCCTCGAGCAGTTCCGGCAGCGCAATATCGCCTTCATAGGTCTCAGTACCGATGAAGCGAACGCCGGCACGTTCGAGCGCGGCGCGCCGGTGCGGATCGGCCTCGGCGCAGGCAGCGACATAGAGCGGCACACGATCGACGCCGGCGACCAGTTTCGAGGTCTCGGGTAGCCTGATCTGACGGTCGAGTACGATGCGCGCCGGCGAACGGCTCTCCAGTCCCGGAAGCCGAACCGTGAGCGCCGGATCGTCCTCCAGTGCCGTGCCGATGCCGATCAATATGCCATCGGCTTCGGCGCGCATCAGATAGACTTCGCGTCGGGCGATATCGCCGGTGATGGAGAGCTGTCCCTCGCCTTTGACGCCGATCTTGTTGTCGCTCGAAAGCGCAAGTTTCAGGATCACTTCCGGGCGTTTTTTCAGAGATCGAATTAAATAGCCGGCCATCTGCTCCGCAGCCTCGGCCGCCAACACTTTTTCCACCACTTCGACGCCGGCGGCACGCAAGATTGCATAGCCCTTGCCGGAAACACGCGGGTCAGGATCGCTGGCAGCGCCGACCACACGCGCCACGCCGGCACTGACCAGCGCATTGGCGCAAGGCGGCGTGCGGCCGTGATGGGCGCAGGGCTCCAGCGTTACATAGGCGGTGGCGCCGCGCGCCAGTTCGCCGGCCTCTGCCAAAGCCTCGGTCTCGGCATGCGGCCGGCCGCCGACGGCGGTGACGCCGCTGCCGACGATCATCGGCCCGTCGCCGTCATCGCGCACGATCAGCGTGCCGACGGAAGGGTTGGTCGAGGTCCGCCCGGCATTCTTGCGCGACAGCCTGAGGGCTGCCGCCATATAGCGGCGATCGAGGACCTCTTGTTCAGCCGTGCTGCGTCCGGACCCTGCCATGCTCAGCTGGCGTCCTCTTCGCTCTTCAGCTCTTCGCCCCTGGGCTCGTCGGCTTTGAGCTCGTCGCCTTTGAGTTCGCCCAACACGTCGTGGAAATCCTTGGCCTCGCGGAAATTGCGGTAGACGGAGGCAAAGCGCACATAGGCGACATCATCGAGCGACTTAAGCGCCTCCATGACCAGCCGGCCGACTTCCCCCGAGGCCACCTCGGTCTCGCCCGAGCTTTCGAGCTGGCGCACGATGCCGGTCACCGCCCGATCGATACGTTCCGGGTCGACATTGCGCTTGCGTACCGCGATCTCGACAGAGCGCAGCAACTTGTCGCGGTCGAACGGCACCTTGCGTCCAGACTTCTTCACCACGACGAGATCGCGCAATTGGACGCGCTCGAAAGTGGTAAAGCGGCCGCCGCAATCCGGGCAGACGCGCCGCCTGCGGATCGCTGCACCGTCTTCGGCAGGGCGCGAATCCTTCACCTGCGTATCTTCGGACTGACAGTAGGGACAGCGCATGGAGAGCCTTCGGTTCGCGATTCTCGTAGTGCGAACGGCTTAGAGGTTTTTGCCACGATGGCAAAGTATGGCCGATGACCGATCGCGTCTCAGAGATAGCGAGGCACGAGGAAAATTGCGAGAGCGGCAATCAGTTGGACGGCAATACGCCAATCAGGGAGCGACGTCGCCGGTCGGGAAGCCGCAGGACGTGCCGAGATAGCGATAGGCCTTGGTGAAGCCGTCCATCGATATCGTCGCGACCGGCTTGTCGGCGAAGCTGACATCGAGGGCGCTGGTACGGCGCATGGCGCGCAGTACCGCGAGCGTGGTCTCGGGTTTGTTGTCCATCATCCACTGCCCGTCGGCGATAATATGAAAACCAGCCTTGATCTTGTCGTTGACGTCGCGGAACACCGCCGGGATGTTGTCCCCCTTGGGCAAGTCACTGTTTCTCACGGCGATGATGAGGCTCGGATAGCCCTCGGGTGGCAGTACGTCGCCATTCGAGATGGCCAGCGTGAGGGTGCCACTGGTGCCGTTAGCGTCGAAAAAGACCGTCGAGGCGGCGCAGGTCTTGCGCACGTCCTCACCGGTGTTGACCTCGTCCACCGTGGTGGACCACCTGCCGAAGGTCTCTGTCTTGGGTGCTGCCGGCGTCGGCTCGGTCTGCGCCAAGGCCGCGCCGAGTAGCTGAGAGGTGGCTAAGGTGAGCAAGGCAGCGCCAACACTGGTGAAACGGAAAATTCGCATCATCATCAAGCGTCTCCGAGATGCAGCCGTGGCCAGTTGATCGGCGCCGTCACAGTTGGGGGACCGACGCCCTGCGTCAACCAAGATACGGGTAAAGCGGAAAACGATCCGTCAATGCCGCCACCTTGGCCTTCACGGTTGCCTCGACGGCCGCGTTGCCTTCGTCGGAATTGGCGACCTTCAGTCCATCCAGCACTTCGGCGATCAGCTTGCCGATCTCGCGGAACTCGGCCTGACCGAAGCCGCGCGTGGTGCCGGCCGGCGTGCCGAGCCGAACGCCCGATGTCACGAAAGGCTTTTCCGGATCGAAGGGGATGCCGTTCTTGTTGCAGGTGATGTTGGCGCGGCCAAGGGCAGCCTCGGCGCGCTTGCCGGTGGCGTTCTTGGGACGCAGGTCGACCAACATCAGATGGTTGTCGGTGCCGCCGGAGACGATGTCGAGACCGGTTTCCTGCAGACTGGAGGCCAGCGCCTTGGCATTGGCGACGACGCTCTCCGCATAGATCTTGAAGCTCGGCTTCAGCGCCTCGCCCAGAGCCACCGCCTTGGCGGCGATCACATGCATCAGCGGTCCACCCTGCAGGCCGGGGAAGACGGCCGAATTCATCTTCTTGGCAATATCCTCGTCGTTGCAAAGGATCATGCCGCCGCGCGGCCCGCGCAGCGATTTGTGCGTCGTGGTGGTGACCACATGGGCATGCGGCAGCGGCGACGGATGCATGCCGCCGGCGACCAGGCCGGCGATGTGGGCCATGTCGACCATCAGATAGGCACCGATCGAATCGGCGATCTCGCGAAAACGCTTCCAGTCCCAGACACGTGAATAGGCTGTGCCGCCGGCCAGGATCAATTTCGGCCTGGTCTCATGGGCGGTCTTCTCGATCGCATCCATGTCGAGCAGATGATCGTCCCGGCGTACGCCATAGGAGACGACCTTGAACCATTTGCCGCTCATATTGACCGGCGAGCCATGTGTCAGGTGTCCGCCGGAATTGAGGTCGAGGCCCATGAAGGTGTCGCCGGGCTGCAGCAACGCCAGGAACACCGCCTGGTTCATCTGGCTACCGGAATTCGGCTGGACGTTGGCGAAGTTGCAGCCGAACAGCTTTTTCGCGCGTTCGATGGCCAGTTCCTCGGCGACATCGACGAATTGGCAGCCGCCATAGTAGCGCTTGCCCGGATAGCCCTCGGCATATTTGTTGGTCATGATCGATCCCTGTGCCTCGAGCACGGCACGCGAGACGATATTTTCCGAGGCAATCAGCTCGATCTCGTGGCGCTGGCGGCCGAGTTCGTTGCGGATTGCGCCGAAAATCTCAGGGTCGGCATCGGCAAGCGTGGTTTCGAAAAAGGATTCGAATTTGTTCGACACTGCCGCTGCTGTTGCCATGGGCTGAAATCCTCAAGGTTCGGGGTCTGTCGCGCCATTAACACAGTTGCTTTCGGCCCGCCACGTTTGCAGCGCGAAATTTGCTGGCCGGATTGCGCCAGAGGGACTGGCAGCCTCTATTTCCTTGCCTGCCGGCCCTTCAGCAGGGCCTCGGTGAGCGTGATCTCGGTGAACAGCGCCTGCATCGTATGGTCGTTAATCTGGCCGCTGCGAAACATTGCGCGAACCGCTGCGCGTTCGGCCTCAATGCCCGCCAGCCTCAATTCGAGCTCCAGCCGTCCGGCCTCGCGGGCCCCGGCGCGCGCCTCGTCGGCCTCGTCGGAGGCAGCGATGCGGCGACGGTAGCCGGCGACGATGCTGTCGGCGGCGGCAAGCCGGGCGCCGGGTATTTCCCCTTCATCGCCGTCGGTCGCGCCGGCCATGCTCTCGATGCGGGCGATGGCGGCCTTGGCCGCGCCCACACGCGCAAGACGCTCCTCGGCAGCGCCAGGATCCTCGCCCGGCTCGACCAGCCCGCGTGCCACCTTGGGCAAGGCAAGGCTGGCTATGAGCAATGAGCAGATGATGACGCCTGCGGCGAGGAAGATCACCACGTCGCGCGCCGGAAAGGGCGAACCATTCGGCATGGTGAGCGGCAGCGACAGGATGCCGGCCAGCGTGATGGCGCCGCGCACGCCGGCAACAGAGCCGGCGATCCGGACGCGCAGCCCGAACGGCTCGGCCTTCTGCTCGCGTAATCGCGCCGAGACGCGCGTCGCGATGTCGCCGACCCAGATCCACAGGAAGCGCAGCCCGATCAGGCATAGTGTCAGCGCGACCACCGTGGCGATTGGCTGGATGACCGGATAGCGGCTGCCGAGCTCAGGCGGCACGTTGCCGATGATTTCGGGAAGCTGCAACCCGAGCAGGATGAACAGCGCGCCGTTGAAGACGAAGGATAGCGTCGTCCACAGCGATACGGTCTGTATGCGCGCCGAGACGCCGAGAAAGCGGAAAATCCCGGAGCCGCCGGTGAGCACTCCGGCCGTGACCGCCCCCAGAATGCCCGAGGCGCCGACATTCTCGGCGCCGAGATAGGCGATGAACGGCAGCAGGACCATGACCAGCACCTGCGCCTCGGACGGCACGCCGCCGATACGGTTCAGCAATTGCAGCACCTTGGCGGCGACGAACAAGGCAGCCACGCCGGCCAGGATGCCGGCAGCGACGGCATAGAGGAAAGTCACGGATGCCGCGACGAAGGAGAAGCTGCCGGTCAAGGCAGCTGCCACCGCAAAGCGGAACATCACGAGGCCCGACGCATCGTTGAGCAGCGCCTCGCCCTCCAGGATGTGCATCAGCCGGGCCGGGACCAGGCTCTTGTCGACGATCGAGGAGACGGCCACCGCATCCGTCGGCGACAGCACCGCAGCAAGTGCGAAAGCGACGACGAGCGGGATGCTCGGGACAAGCCAGTGCAAAGCGTAGCCGAAGCCGACAATGGTGAAGAAGACCAGCCCGATGGCGAGGTCGAGGATCGGCCCGCGCAGCGCGATCAGTTCGCGCTTGGGCGCACCATAGGCGTCGCTGAACAGCAGCGGCGGGATGAACACCAGCAGGAACAGCTCGGGATCGATCTCGACATGCATTCCGCGCACCGGCCAAGCCAGTGCCGCGCCGATGGCGATCTGCAGTACCGGCAGCGGCACCCGCACCAGCCGGACCAGCGCGCCCGAAACGGCGACGAAGATGAGCACGACCAGAATGAACATTGCGACATGCATGATGCGATTTCCGACTACAGCGCCGCGCGTTCTTTGCCGGCAATCAGTCCAGCAAAGCTTGCCGCGAAAGACCCCGGCAACGAAAAAGGCCGCCCTTCCGGCGGCCTTTTTGCAAATGAACTCAGCTGCTTAGAGCGCGGATGTGATCTGCAGCTCGTTGGCCCCGTCGAGGCCGTAAATGTCGTCACGGAACTGGACCACGCCCGGCCCTGTCGACCAGGCCGAGACGTAGAGAAAATAAACCGGCACCGGATTGGTGACCTGCACCGGCGTGTTCTCCCCGGTCTTGATCGCCGCCTCGAAATGCTGGCGATCCCAGCCCGGTGTGTCGCGCAGAATCCAGGTGACGAGGTCGCGCACGTTCTGAACCCGCACGCAGCCAGAGGAATCGAAGCGCATCAGCTTGCCGAACAGGCTCTGCTGCGGCGTGTCGTGCATGTAGACGCCGTCCGGGCTGGGAAAATTGATCTTGACTGAGGCCATCGCGTTGCCGGAACCGGGATCCTGGCGGAAGCGGTATTTGGCGGCATCATCGGTCGACCAGTCGACCGTCATTGGGTCGACCTCGCTGCCGTCCGGCGCAAACAGGCGGATATGGCTATCCTTGAGATAGTTGGGGTCCTTCCGCATCAACGGAATGATATCCTTGCGCACGATCGAGACCGGCGCGTTCCAGTACGGATTGACGATGATTTCGTTGATCTTGGAATTGACGATCGGCGTCTGGCGATCGATCTTGCCGACGATTGCGGTGTGGCGCAGCACAACGCGGTCGTTCTCGACAGCCTCGATCTGCGCCGCCGGGATGTCGACCAGAACATAGCGGTTGCCAAGCGTGCCGGCCCGCTCACGCAGCCGTTGCAGATTGGTCTGGAGCTGACCAAGCCGAACCGGCGCCGACACGTTCATTGCCGCGAAAGTATATTTGCCCGTGGTTCCGTCGGCCGGCAAGCCGTGACGCAACTGGAAGCGCTTGAGCGCCGAGTCGACGTAAGAATCGAACGCTTCCGAGAGCCCGGCGCTCTGCGCCAGATCGCCCGATATCATCAAGCGCCTGCGCAGCGGCACCACATCGGGATCCTCGACGCCAAGCTGCAGCTTCTTGGTGTCTGGAACCTGTTCCCAGCCGCCTTGCGCGACGATATTCTGATACTGCATGATCGCCTGCTCGGTGAAGGACACCGTCTGCAGGCTGAAGATCGGCAGCGTCGAGGCAACCTTGCCGCCTTCGCTGGCACGCGCATCGAATTGGTCGTCCCAATTGCCGCGCGCCGAGGATTTCAGGATATCCCCGATCACATCCTGTGCACTGGCGCGGCCGGCGACCATTGCGGCTGCGAGCGCGGAGGCTCCTGAAAGGAAGAAACGGCGGCTGGTTCTCATGGACGTTCCAGACATTCTTGCTACAATTCAACCCACCGGGCGGTCTCGCCCGCACTCTAGAGTTGGCTTCTTAACAATTAGCCAACCATGGCCCGCATCACTTCGGTGTAAAACCACATGGGAAGTGACTTGAGCACAGGACAAATGCACGGCTTTGGCCCCAGCATCACCCGCATCTTCGGTTCCATTGGAATATGGCGGCAACGTGGCTGTTGCTCGAATTTGAATCGGCCGGCCTGACGAAACGGCAAGACCGGTGCTTTTCGGCACCGGCCTTTGGTCCACTCCGCGGCAGCACTTCCGTAGTCCAGCTTCAAATCTAGATGCGGCGGATGCGATTACATCCGGTAGGCGATGGTATCGTTCCAGAACCGATCCAGGCGCTGCAGGGCGCGGTTCATCTGCTTGAACTCCTCCGTGTTGATGCCGCCAACCTGCTCGATCGAACCGACATGGCGCTCGTAGAGGCCGGCGACGACTTCCGCCACCTCATTGCCCTTCGGCGTCAGCGAAACCCGCACCGAACGGCGGTCGATGCGCGAGCGCTGGTGGTTGATGAAGCCGAGATCGACCAGCTTCTTCAGATTGTAGGAGACGTTCGAGCCGAGATAGTAGCCACGCGAGCGCAGTTCGCCGGCGGTCAGCTCCGAATTGCCGATGTTGAACAGGAGCAGCGCCTGGATGGCGTTGATGTCGGAGCGACCGTTGCGGTCGAATTCGTCCTTGATCACATCAAGCAGACGGCGATGCAGCCGCTCGACCAGCTGCAGCGATTCCATGTACAGCGAACGGATCGCCTCGCGGCGGTCATCGGATACGTTGGCGGTCTTCGCCGCCGGACGCGAATTGATCATTGTCTTTGCCTCTCGTTTGTCGCCCGGTGATTTTTTGTTCTTCACCTTGATCGCGACACTATCGAATACTCATAAAATTCGACTTAAACGCCAAGGCTAACAAGAGCTTACCGGTAAGGGGTTTCGAAAGAGGCTTAACGGACGGTCACCCGAGCAAGGATAATTAACCTAAAGATTTAGCCAACGATCCTGGCCGGAATTGCTATCGCCGGGGTTGCCGCTTCTGGATCCAGATCACCACGCGGAACACTATGTAGAGCAGCGCCACCGCAAGGTGCGAGGCGACGATCAGCGGCCGGTGGCCGAACAACTCGGGGAAGCCAGCATACATGACGCACTCGGTCACCGCGCAGATGAACCAGATCACCGGCCCCCAGGACGCCAGCATCCACAGGCCGGCGGCAGCGAACGGAAAAAACACCGCCAGCACCACCGCCGCCACCTGCCAGTGTACCGGCATCAGGTCGAAGCGCCACAACGGGCCGGGGTAAAAGCCGATCAGCCGGATCCAGTACAAGATGCCGAACAGCAGACAGTAGCCGGCGATGACGCGCTGGAACCAGGCGAAGATGACCTCGATCGTCGAGGGTTGCAGCACCACGCGTCTCGAGGCGACCTCGCTCACAGCTTCAGTTCCCGTTCGCCGAGCGGTGCGAAATAGGCGTCGACGTTGGCGGCGCTGACGTCATCGATACCTGCCGGCCGCCATTGCGGCGTCGAGCCTTTATCGATGATGGCGGCGCGGATACCTTCATAGAAGTCGTGCCCGGCAAGCATGCGGTTGAGGATACGGAACTCCATTTTCATGCACTCGTCCATCGACAACGTCTGCCCGGCGCTAATCTGGCGCCATGCAACATGCAGGCTGGTCGGTGAACGTGTGCGGATGGTGGCCAGCGTCTTTGCCGCGAACTCGTCGGCAGCGGCTGCCCGCTCCAGACTGGCGACGATATCGGCCAGCGACGGCTGCGCGAAATGCCGGGCGATGGCTTCCAGCGTCGGCCTGTCGGTCTCGCGCCTGGCCGGGACGAAGCAGCCGCGCAGCACCGATTCCGGGTCGCCGCTTTCCGCCAGACGGTCGAGGAAGCCGGCCTGGTCCTCCGCCTTGATCGTATGGGTGGCGAGGCCCGAGCACAAAGCATCGCCATAGCGGATGCGGTTGCCGGTCAGCGCCAGATACATGCCGAAGCTGCCGCCGAGATCCGGCAACAGATGGCTGGCGCCGACATCCGGGAAAAAGCCGATGCCGACCTCGGGCATGGCAAACTGGGCGTTTTCGGTCAGCACTCGCTGCGAACCATGGAAGGAGATACCTACGCCGCCGCCCATGACGATGCCGTCGATCACCGCGACATAGGGTTTCTTGAAGCGGGCGATGCGGGCGTTCAGCCGGTATTCATCGGCGAAGAAATCGACCGGAGGCCTTCCTGCGCGGCCGGCTTCGTAGATGTGGAGGATGTCGCCGCCCGCCGAAAATGCCCTGCCCTCGGCCTTGACGACGACAACGTCGACGCCGTCGTCGCGCTCCCAACTGCGCAGCGCCTTGTCCAGCGCCTTGACCATGCGGTGGGTTACGGCATTGAGCGCCTGCGGCCGCGTCAGCGTGACGACGCCAGCCCTGCCCAATCTTTCGAAGCGAATCTCGTCGCCTCCGCCAAAATCCATCGCCAGAGAATCCCTCCCCGCGCCCGCCGGGAGTGAAGTGCTAAAGCGTGGCGCATGGCCGCGTCAATGGCGGCGGCCAATCCGCTGCATGGTCGTCGGCGTCACCCAGTGCTAATGCTGGCGCTTTGAACCGGAA
Organism: Mesorhizobium sp. M0998; assembly: GCF_040318885.1. Taxonomy (NCBI): domain Bacteria; kingdom Pseudomonadati; phylum Pseudomonadota; class Alphaproteobacteria; order Hyphomicrobiales; family Phyllobacteriaceae; genus Mesorhizobium; species Mesorhizobium sp. M0998. The sequence continues at coordinate 77,473 of NZ_JAMYND010000004.1, read as the reverse complement.
GGTTGAACCATGCCTTGGTTGCCGCGCCTTGCTGTTATGGTGGTCGGCCTGATCGCTGCGAACACTCCTCCCGTATCGGCCGAAACCGTCGACGAGCTCTATCAATCGCAGACCATCGTCACCGGCCAGGGCGAGGTCAACAGGCAGATCGGCTTCAAGGCCTGCCTCGATGCGGTGCTGGTTCGTGTGTCCGGCGATCAGCGGCTGCCGAAGAGAACTGAGATGGCGGCGCTGCGCGACAAGGCCGGCAGCTTCGTTGCCGAATTCCGCTATCGCGACCGTCTCGAAGGCATTCCAATCCATGACGAACAAGGCACCCATGACCGGCCGCATGATCTCACTTGTCTGTACAGGCCTGACGTTATCGATCCGGTGCTTGCCGCGCTTGGCAGCAAACCATGGCTTGGCGAGCGGCCACGCCTGGCAATTTTCCTGGCGGCGGAGCAAGGCACAAGGCAGTTCGTGCTGACCGCCGACGATGAGCGCGGGGCGGCGATGCGCGAATCCTTCGTCAATGCCACCGGTCCGCTGGTCATGCCGATTGTGTTTCCCGAAGCGTCACTGCTGTCGGCCTCGAAGCTTGACGACCAGGCCCTGCGCCATGCCGATATCACGACGCTGGACCAGCTTGCCAGGAAGGCCGGAGCCGACCAGGCGCTCGCCGGCAGTATCGTCTGGAGCGACAAGGAACTGGGCTGGATAGCCGACTGGCGGCTTGCCTTGAATGGCAAGAGCTACAATTGGCAAGTGCGCGGCGTCAGCTTCGACGAGGCATTCCGCGTCGCCATGCGGGGTGCTGCGCAGATCCTGTCGGGCAATGGCCAACCAGAATAGCGCCCGACAGGACCCTGGCACAATCGTGTCGCATTGGTCAGCAGCGGAGGCTCGTGGTAAAAGCCGCCCGATCCGGAGTTTTTGCGATGAACAAATTCACCCCTGCAAAGCCTGCCGGCGCGCGCAGCGTCGACGAGATCACCGGCAGCCGGCGTCTGCGGCGCATGCGCAAGGCCGATTGGTCGCGCCGCCTTGTCCAGGAGAACCGGCTCTCGGTCGACGATCTGATTTGGCCGATCTTCGTCGTCGACGGCAGACAAGTGCGGGAACCGATCGCCGCCATGCCCGGCGTGTTCCGCCTGTCGCTCGACCTCGCCGTCAAGGAGGCTGAGCGCGCGGCCAAGCTTGGCATTCCGGCGATCGCCACTTTCCCCAATGTGGAGCTCGGCCTGCGCGATCAGACCGGTTCGCACATCCTCGATCCGGAAAACATCATCAACCGCGCCACCCGCGCCATCAAGCGGGCGGTGCCGGAGATCGGCATCATCACCGACGCGGCGCTTGACCCGTTCACCTCGCATGGCCATGACGGCATCTTGCGCGAGGGCATTATCGTCAATGATGAAACGGTGGAGCAAGTGACGGCGGCGGCCGTCATCCAGGCGGCGGCGGGGGCCGACATCATTGCCCCCTCGGACATGATGGACGGCCGGATCGGTGCCATCCGCGATGCGCTCGACGCCAATGGATTTCAGGATGTGGCGATCATGTCCTATGCGACCAAGTTCGCATCCGCTTTTTACGGCCCCTACCGTGAGGCGGTCGGCACCGCCGGCCTGCTCAAGGGCGACAAGAAGACCTATTATATCGATCACGCCAATTCCGACGAAGCGGTGCGCGAGGCCGAGCAGGATCTGGCCGAGGGCGCCGACATGCTGATGGTCAAGCCCGGCCTGCCCTATCTCGACATCATCCGCCGGCTGAAAGTCGAGTTGCAGATGCCGACCTTTGCCTATCAGGTCTCGGGCGAATATTCGATGATCAAGGCCGCCGCCGCCAATGGCTGGATCGACGGCGAAAAGGCGATGCTGGAATCGCTGCTCGCCTTCAAGCGCGCCGGCTGCGACGGCATCCTGACCTACTTCGCGCCGGAAGTGGCGGCGATGCTCAAGGGGTGATGCGCCTTTGTAGCGTCTACATCGAATAGTGTTCGTCCGTCCAAAGCGCGACATGGAACGCCGCAGGACATCGCTTCAAGTTTACGCTGCCCCTCGTTGCCCTGCCGGGCATTTCTCCCCGTAAAGTGGCAGGGAGAAAGACGCGTTCGTAAAAGATTTCACCAATCTCCAGCGTTGCAAAAAACATCGACGTTGCGGCCAGCCCCTTCTCCCCGTCACTATACAGGGAGAAGCTGCCGGCAGGCGGATGACGGGCGGCGCCGACATTGAGATTGGTTATTCCAACATGATTTGGAAGCGATTGCCCCGCCGGCAAAATACCGCTTGCAAAATGCAATCAGTTAAGCTACCCCGATAACTGCTTGCATGTCACAATTGGTTATCGAGGAGGCTCCCATGTCCAAGCTTCGCGTCAGCGCTTTCACCTTGTCGATCGACGGCTTCGGCGCCGGTCCCGACCAAGACCTGAAGAACCCGCTGGGTGTTGGCGGGGAAGCCCTGCACGAATGGATGTTCGGCACCCGCACCTTCCGCAAGATGGTCCTCGGCAAGGATGGCGGGACCACGGACACTGACGAGGCGTTCGCAGCACGCAGCTTCGAAAATGTCGGCGCATGGATCCTCGGCCGCAACATGTTTGGGCCGATCCGCGGCGAATGGCCGGATGACAGCTGGAAAGGCTGGTGGGGTGACAACCCACCCTACCACGTGCCGGTCTTCGTGCTCACGCACCATGCGCGTGATCCCATTGTCATGGAGGGCGGCACGACTTTCTATTTCGTGACCGACGGCATCCACTCAGCGCTGCAAAAGGCGAAAGCAGTGGCTGACGGCAAGGATGTACGGCTGGGCGGTGGCGTTTCTACGATCCGGCAATATCTCAAGGAAAAGCTCATCGACGAAATGCATCTGGCGATCTCACGGGTCCTGCTAGGCGCCGGCGAGAGCCTTTTTGCCGGCATCGACATGCCCAAGCTCGGCTATCGCTGCAGCGAGCAGGTCGCGACGCCGAAGGCCACGCATGTCATCATCGAGCGCACCTAGCTTGTTGCAGGGCGCCGCCATGGAGGCGCCGCCCTCCTCGCCGCTTTAGTCAGTACTTCTCCGGCACATACAGTTCGCGCGGCAGTACCTGGCGCTCGTATTCGGGATTGAAGACGCGCTCCGGCCGTGTGATCTCTTCGTGCGGCACCTCCTCATAGGGCATCTGCTTGAGCAGATGGTCGATGCAGTTCAGCCGTGCCCGCTTCTTGTCGTTGCCCTCGACGATGAACCACGGGGCTTCCGGAATATTGGTGCGGGCGAACGTTTCTTCCTTGGCCTTGGTGTACTGCTCCCAGCGCACGCGCGACTGGAGATCCATCGGCGACAGTTTCCATTGCTTCATCGGGTCATGGATGCGCATCAAAAAGCGCATCTGCTGCTCCTCGTCGGTGATCGAAAACCAGTATTTGACAAGCGTAATGCCTGAGCGGACCAGCATGCGTTCGAAATCCGGAACGTCGCGGAAGAACTCCTCGACCTGATCCGGCTGGGCAAAGCCCATTACCCGCTCGACGCCGGAGCGGTTGTACCAGGAGCGGTCGAACAGCACGATCTCGCCGCCGGCCGGCAGATGCGGAACGTAGCGCTGGAAATACCATTGCGACTTCTCGCGCTCGGTCGGCGCCGGAAGTGCTGCGACGCGGCAGATGCGCGGATTAAGCCTCTGGGTGATGCGCTTGATAACACCACCCTTGCCCGCCGAGTCGCGGCCCTCGAAAACCACGACGAGCTTCTTCTTGTGATAGGCGACCCAGGACTGCAGCTTGATCAACTCGGATTGCAGCGTGATGAGATCGCGAAAATACTGCAGGCGGTCGATCGATGGCGGATGTGCATTCTTGTAGATCTTGGCGATCTCCATCGACAGCGCCGGCTCCGAGATTTCCAGCTCATAGTCTTCATCCAGCGTGTCGGCGAGTTCCGCTTCCAGCCAGTCCCTGGCCGGGGAATTCTGTTTTATCTCGGTCATTTACGCTGCTCCGCTTACAGGCCTTGCCGGCCGCTGTCAGGCGCTCTGCCGCCCGGCCCGGCGGCCGGAAATCGAAGCGCTGGACCGATGTTAGTATAGGCCGGCAATGACGGTTTTATTGCAGCCACTACTGCGCTGGCTGTGCGTTTCAATCCGCAAGATGTGATCGAGCTTACCCTGCGGAACGGGCGACAAGCGGAACGAATTATCCTACAAATAGCCGGTTCATTGAGGGCTGTCGTCTGCAACGCCCTTTCCCGATAAATTGTGAGGACACGACATGGAATACCGCACTCTCGGCCGTTCCGGGCTGCAGGTTTCGACGCTGACCATGGGCACCATGACGTTCGGCGGCGGCGGCGCGTTTTCGGCGGTCGGCAAGACGAGGCGCGCCGGATGATCGACCTTTGCATCGATGCCGGCGTCAATGTCATCGACACCGCCAATGTCTATTCGAACGGCGTGTCGGAAGAGATCATCGGCGAGGCGCTTGGCGGCAAGCGCAAGGGCGACGTGCTGATCGCCTCCAAGGCGCGCATGCGGATCGGCAAAGGCCCCAATGATGAAGGCCTGTCGCGCTACCATCTGATCCGCGAATGCGAGAGGAGCCTGAAGCGGCTCAGGACGGATGTCATCGACATCTATTTCCTGCACGAGTGGGATGGCCTGACACCGCTTGAGGAAACCATCGCCGCGCTCGACACGCTGGTCGCGCAGGGCAAGGTCCGTTATGTCGGCTGCTCCAATTATTCCGGCTGGCAAGTGATGAAGGGGCTGGGGATCAGCGACCGTCATCACCAGCCACGCTTCGTCACCCAGCAGATCCATTACACGTTGGAAGCGCGCGAGGCCGAGTATGAATTGTTACCGATCTCGGTCGACCAGGGGCTCGGCGTGCTGGTCTGGAGCCCGCTTGCCGGCGGGTTGCTGTCCGGCAAATACCACCGTGACCAGCCGACCGCCCGCCAGCTCAGCGGCTGGTCGGAACCGCCGATCCGCGACGAGGACCGGCTGTGGCGGATCGTCGACACGCTGATCGATATCGGCAATAATCACGGCGTGTCGGCGGCGCAGGTGGCGCTTGCCTGGCTGCTCGGCCGGCCCGCTGTCAGTTCGCTGGTGATCGGCGGACGAACCGAAGCCCATTTCAAAGACAATATCGCCGCTGCAAGCCTTGTGCTTGCCGATGAGGAGCGCACACGGCTCGATGTGGTCAGCAGGCCGCCCGTGCTCTATCCCTACTGGCACCAGCAATTCACGGCAAAGGACCGGTTCGGGCCGGCCGATCTCGTTCTCGACCGCGACGGCGCCTGAAAAGCCGGGCTCTCCGGACTGCGCCGAGATATGGAGCCCGATCGTGCCTTGCGGTGTTGTGTTTGCGGTCCAATGCTCCTAGGCAAAGGCCAAGCACAACGAAAGGAAACGATATGGCACGAGCACCGAACTACGGTCAGGAACGCAAGGAACGCGACCGGCAGAAGGCTGCCAAGAAGGCGGAAAAGCAGGCTGCCAAGGTCGCAGCCAAGGAGCGATCGAAGCCCGAGGGCGAGAGCGAGTCCCAAACCAAAACCGAAACGGCAGAGTGATGATATCCGGGCTGCCAGGCGGGCCGGGCCTCGGTCAAATCCCGCTATGCCTCAGGCAGGCGCCTTGTCGCTGACGAAGACGTTCACTTCACGAGCGGCGGCAATGAAGGCCCGTCTTGCGTTCATGGCCGGCTTGTCGCCGGCCAGCGCATCATGACAGGCTTGCAACGCTTCGCGGTGCTTGGGGCTGCGCTTGCCGGGCCAATTGTTGAGGAGGTAGTCGGAAGCCTCGCGGGCCGTACGCAAGAGCTGATTGCTTCCCGCCGCGCCCTTGACGGTCACGGGTGTGTCAAATCGGTTGTTTTCCATCGCCGCTCTTACGCCATCGGCATTTGCGAAGCGAGACCGAAAGTAGCATTCTTCGCTCATCTGCTCTTTTCGTGATCAATGGCAGCCGATCCTCACTCAAGCGACGACGGCAAATCCACGGGCGCGCAGGCCGCGCCGGTCGTTGCGCAGCGAGGTCACCAGCCGGTCGCGGCTGCCGATGATATGGGCCGAAAGCAGGCGGGCGGCGGTATCGGCATCGCCGGCCCGCACCGCCGACAGAATGGCATGGTGTTCGGCCCAGGCGCGGCCGAGCGCTGCCTCGTCGCGAACCTCGAGCCAGCGGGCGCGCGACAGGCGCGTCATCGCATCGCGAACCGCTCTGAACAGGAACTCGTTGCCTGACAGGCGTGCCAGCTCGATATGAAAATCCCTGCCGACGCGATGCCATTCCTCGCGCGGCGTCTTGTCGTCGCAAGAATCGAGCATCGCCTCGATGATTTCGACGGCACTTCTGTCCTGCAAGGTGCAAGTCAGCCTGACTGCCGTGACCTCGACCGCCTCGCGATAGACGGCGATCTGCTCCAGCTCGGCAAGATTGATTGGCGAGACCGTCCAGCCGCGGCCGTCGCGGCAGATCAGGCCTTCGGTCTCGAGCCGCAGCAACGCAGCCCTGACCGGCGTGCGCGAGGCGCCGAAGCGGCTTTCGACCCAGCGCTCCGTCAGCCGCTCGCCGGGACCAATCTCGAGCCCGAGGATCATCTCGCGAAGCTGCTTTTCGACGTTCTGCATCTGCGACATTGGCGTTCCGTTCAGGTCATTCGTTCCGGCAATCGGGTCACTGGCCGGCGTTGGCCGATCACGCCGGCCTTTGTCGATCATGTTTGAGAGGCCCGCATTGACAGCGACGGGGCTTGCGTTCATGACAGATACCAGGTTGGTATCCCAGATTGGTATCCACAGCAAGTTTCATGCAAGCTGACCGGACAGGACAGACATGCCGCAAGACGCCAACCGCGCCACGCACAACGTCCACTGGCGCCGCAATCTCGCCGTGTGTTTTGCCGGCTCGTTCAGCACGCTTGTAGCGATGACGCTGCTGTTGCCCTTCCTGCCGCTTTACGTCGGGCAGCTGGGCGCAGAGGGCCATGCGGCGATCGTGCAGTGGTCGGGCGTCGCCTACGGCGCCACCTTCCTTGCCGCCGCGCTGGTCGCGCCCCTGTGGGGGCGGCTAGGCGACCGTTACGGCCGCAAACTGATGCTGGTGCGCGCCAGTTTCGGCATGGCGCTGTGCATGTCGCTGACCGGCATGGTGCAGACTGTCTGGCAATTGGTGCTCTTGCGCCTGCTGATCGGCTTTGCCGGCGGCTATTCTTCGGGCTCGACCATCCTGGTTGCCATGCAGACGCCGAAGGATCGCTCCGGCTGGGCGCTGGGCGTTCTGTCGGCCGGTATCACCGCCGGTGCCCTGGTCGGTCCGCTGCTCGGCGGTGCGCTGCCGCCGCTGATTGGCATACGCGCCACATTCCTGCTCGCCGGCGGCGTCATTTTCCTGGCTTTTCTGGCAACCACCTTGCTGATCAAGGAGGCGCCTCGCCCGGTTGCCGCCAAGGCCGCGTCAGAAGAAAAAGTGAAGGACAGCTGGTCGCAGATTCCCGACAAGCGCCCCGTCGTCGCCATGCTGGCGACCGGCATGCTGTTGAGTTTCGCCACCATGTCGATCGAGCCGATCATCACCGTCTATGTCCAGCAGCTCATCGAAGATCAGTGCCAGGTCACGCTGGTCTCCGGCATCGTCATGTCAGCGGCAGCGCTCGGCGCCATCCTGTCGGCGTCGCGGCTCGGCAATCTCGCCGACCGTATCGGCCACTGGAACGTCATCGTTGCCGCACTCGCCGTCTCGGCGCTGCTGCTGATCCCGCAGGCCTTCGTTACCCAGGGCTGGCAACTCGTCGGCCTGCGTTTCCTGATGGGCCTAGCGCTTGGCGGTCTTTTGCCCTGCATCACCAGCGTCATCCGCCACAATGTGCCCGACGGGGTCGGCGGCAATGTGCTGGGCTTGTCGATCTCGGCGCAATATGTCGGGCAGGTCGCCGGACCGTTGCTCGGCGGCTTTGCCGGCGGCCATTTCGGTATGCGCTCGGTGTTTCTCGGCACATCCATTCTGATGGCGGGCGGAGCGGCCTATAACTGGCTGGTCCAGTCGCGCCGCGAGCGCGACATGCTGGCGGAAGCCGGCAAATCCTGACACGGTTCGCAGCACTATCTCAGGCGGTCGCCACGAATCACGGAGGCGTGGACATGAGCACGGATGAACACGCGGCAGGCGGCCGCATTCTGGTTTTTGCCGGCGGCCTATGCGGCGCGGCTGGCGTGGCGCTTTCGGCGGCGGCGGCGCATCTCGGCGGCGCTTTGGTCGGTACGGCCGCATCCTTCCTGCTCTTGCATGCGCCGGTCTTCCTTGCCGTCGGGCTGCTCGGTGGCAATAGCATCCTGCGAACCGGAAGCCTCATCCTTCTCGTCGGGCTTCTGCTGTTCTCGGGAGATCTTTTGGCCCGCGACTTCCTTGGCTCGCGGCTGTTCCCGATGTCGGCGCCGATCGGCGGCACGTTGCTCATCGGCGGCTGGCTGATGATGGCCGCCTCGGCGCTGGTACGGCCGCGCCCTTGACGCGGCAGCCAGGTTCGCCGGTTCTGTCAGTCTTGGCGACGTTCGGGCCGGACTTGGCCGTCGCGTTTGGCCGTTTTGACCACACGCCGCCGCTCCGGCCGTTCGGTGGCCGGCGATATGCCCCAATAATTGCGATAGATGTCTTCGAACAGATGCTTGATCGGGTGCATGGCTTAATCTCCTTTTTGAATCGATCCAATCAGCGGGCACAAAAAATAGGCCGCCGATCAGCTCCGCTTGCGTCCTACGAGGAAACGCAGGTCGCGAATCCACGGACCGGTCCTGTCGCGCCCCTTGCGGGCCTCCGCGCTCGAGCGGATGCTCCAGTCGTTCCGGTAAATGTCCTCGAACAGATAATTGACGGGGTGCATGGCACTCTCCTCTTGTATCGATCCAATGTGCGGGCAAAACCGCTCTTGGATCGATTCAAGAATATGCGTCACAGCATAAATGTCAAGCAAAAATTTGAATCGATCCAAGGAAGATGTTAGGTAATCGGCACTACTGTCGGACAGGAGTCCTGGAGACGAACAAATGACATCACCCACCGAGGGCAGCAGGAGGCCCATCCGGCTGGCAGACATCGCCAAAGCCGCGGGCGTATCGCACGGCACTGCCTCCAATGCCTTCAGCCGTCCCGAAATCGTGCGCGAGGAAGTCCGCGAGCGGGTCAAGGCGGCGGCCGAGGCGCTGGGCTACGCCGGCCCGGATCCCAAGGGCCGGCTGCTGCGCGCCGGCAAGGTCAATGCAATCGGCGTCGCCACAACCGAGCCGCTGTCCTATTTCTTCGACGACCCGTTTGCCCGCGTGATGATGGCCGGCATCTCGGAAGCCTGCGACGCCACCGGCGCGGGGATAGCCCTCGTGTCGGCTGGCAACGAGGAAAAACTTGCCTGGAATATCCAGAGCGCCCTCGTGGATGGCTTCATCCTTTTCTGCATCGAGGGCGGTCCGCGTCTCGTTGAGCTGACGCGCGAACGAAAGCTCCCCTTCGTCGCGCTCGAGCTCGGCTCGCAGGACGAGACGGTCTCGGCGATCAGTATCGACAATGTTGCCGGCGGCCGGCTCGCGGCGCGCCATCTGGCGGAACTTGGACATCGCCGCTTCGCCGTGCTGTCGCTGGCCTTCGCCGACGACAGCACCGGTCTTGTCTCGCCCGAGCAGGTCCGGACCGCGGTCTATACCGGAACCCGTGACCGCCTCCTCGGCTATTTCGAAGAGCTTTCCCGGTTTGGTATCGGCACCGCCAAGGTGCCGGTCTACGAGACCGAAAACGACAAGGCGAGCACAAGGGCTGGTCTCGAAACCATTTTCGCCTCGGCGGAACCGCCGACCGCCATCCTGGCGATGTCGGACCGGATCGCGATGGTCGCGTTGGAATGGCTCAACGCACGGGGCATCGCGGTTCCCCGCGATGTTTCCGTCGTCGGCTTCGACGGCGTGCCTGAAGCCGCAACTTGCGAGCCTCCGCTCACCACCATCGCCCAGCCGATCGCCGAGATCGGCCGCCGGGCAGCGCGAAGAATCCTCGACTTCGACGGCACCGTGCGGCGAGAAACGCTCGACGTCGAACTTGTCGTCAGGGCATCGTCCGGACCGCCGCCAAGTACAGGCTGACTGGGGCAGATCGGCTCCAAATCTTACCTATTGGCCGCCATGGGACCGATGCCAAAGGATGGACGGACAGGCGGCGCCTCGTTGCGGACCGGCTTGCCCTTGCCGGACCAGCCGATGGCGGACAGCCACTCCAGATAGAAGGCGAGCGCGAACTGCATGGCGATGCCGGCGGCGAGCAGCAGACTGTCATAGGCAAAGCCGCCCGGGTTGACCAGCTTCATCACCTGCGCCGCCATGGCAATCACCGTGCCGGCAATGAAAACCGGCAGCGAGCGTTTGCCCAATATGGCGAGCGGATTGTCGCGGCCGGTGCGGAACAGGTTCGAGACGAAAGGCAAGGCGACAACCAGGTAGCTCATCGCCAGGATGTGCAGCAGTCGCGGCAACGACAGGAACGTCTTGTCGAAACCGGTCAGCACCACCGGCAGGTCGAGCCACGACACATGCCCCCACAGCGGGCTGTGCACCCAGACGAGCGCCGTCAGCACATAGGCGGCGGCCGCGCCGACCAGCCAGCGATTGACAGGGACGGTGCCGCCGCGCCGCACATGCAACACGCTGGCCATGCCGATATTGAACAGCAATTGCCATGACAGCGGATTGAGGAACCAGAAGCCGGGCTCCGGGTAGTTCGGCGGCGCGATCTGGTAGATTCCGGCAATCAGCCAAAGGGCTGCGGACACAGCAAGCGCCGCCAGTGGCCGGTAGCTGATGAACAGCAGGAAGACCGGCGCCATCAACAGCAGCGCCGCATAGACCGGCAGTATGTTGTTGTAACCGAGCTGATGGCCGAGCGTGACGATGCCGACCAGGACTTGTGGCGGGTTCCTGACGAGCGGCTCGATGTTGATCAGCGTCAGAAGGTCCGGCCGTTTCGCAAACACCGCCGCCGCGCAGAAGATGGCCATGACCACCATCGTCGTGACGATGTGGGTGACGTAGAGCACGCCGGCGCGGCGCCACATTTTCAGCGTTGCAATCAGCCGGTTTCCCGGCTGGAACTTAGTGCCGTAGGCGAGAGCGACGGACATGCCGGAGATCAGCACGAAGGCCTCGGCCGCATCGGAAAACCCGAAATTCTTGTAGGTCAGGGTTTCGAACACGGTGCCCGGCACGTGATCGACGAATATGGTCAGGAGGGCGAGAGCCCGGAACACATCAATACGCGTATCGCGTTCCGGCGAAACTGGCATGGTCATCGATAAAAGGCCTTAAAGCTGGTTGTTCATGCCCGGCATGCGATCCCTCGGGCGACCACCCGGCGCACACTGCTTCGATCCCCCCGCGGGGATTATATCGGCAAAGAAACGGACTGAAATGCGCCCGGTTCAATCAACTTTCGCGGAGCTTGAAAATATTCCGTTTTGAAGCCGGCAAATTAACGAAAGTAACGCGGAATCAAAAGGATGTGCCTATGGCCGAGCAAAGCCTCGAAGACGGTATTTTGCAGGAGAATTCAGGCTTTTTCTACCGGCTCCATCGATCCGCCAATTTACCCGGTGACTGGCTGTTCCTGTTGCATGGATCGGGTCTCGACGAGACGACCTTGCTGCCGCTTGGTCGGCAAATCGCGCCGCATGCGGCGCTGGTTACGGTCCGTGGCCGCATCCCTCAGGAGGACGGTTTCCGCTGGTTCACGCGAATCACCCCGACGCGATTCGAGCAGGCAAGTGTCCGCGCGGAGGCAGATGCGTTTGCAGGCTTCGTCGCCGGCGTCGCGAAGCGCCACAGCCTCGATCTCCGCCGCGCGACCTTTCTCGGCTATTCGAACGGCGCCAATTTGGTTTCAAGCGTCATGCTGCTGCATCCGGGCGTGATCGAGCGCGCTGCATTGCTGCGTCCGATGCCGGTGCTCGACGAGGTGCCGCCGGCCGACCTGTCGAAGGCGCGGGCTCTGATCGTCGCCGGCGCCGCCGACCTGACCTACGCGCCATTCGCGCCGGTGTTGGCCGCTCTACTGAGCTCGCATGGCGCCAAGGTCGAAACCCACACCATTGCCTCCGGCCATGAAGTTGGCGATCCGGACGCCGACATCGTCAGGCAATGGCTGGCGGATCCTGCGGTCGCCGTTGCAGCGTCGGATCGATGAGCCCCGAAGCTACCCTCGCCCCATGCGGTTCCAGGCGTCCAGCCCGGCGATCTTGTAGGCTTCGGCCAGCGTCGGATAGTTGAAGGTGTTGTTGACGAAGAAGTCGACGGTGCCGCCGAGATTGATGACCGCCTGGCCGATGTGGATGAGTTCGGTCGCGCCCTCGCCGACAATATGGGCGCCGAGCAGACGGCGTGTTTCGATCGAGAACAGAAGCTTCAGGAAACCGGTGTTGACGCCCATTATGTGGCCGCGCGATGTCTCGCGGAACCGCGCCACGCCGACCTCGTAGGCGGCACCACTCTCGCGCACCTGCTCCTCGGATTGCCCGACGGTGGAGATTTCCGGCACGGCGTAGATGCCGTAGGGAAAGGTTTCGGGCGGCGGCGGCAAGGGCACGCCGAAGGCATGGCAGGCGGCCACCCTGCCCTGCTCCATCGAGGTCGATGCCAGGCTCGGAAAGCCGATGACATCGCCGGCGGCATAGATGTTGGGCGCGCTGGTCTGGAAGGTCTGCGGATCGACCTTGATGCGGCCTCGCGAATCAGCCTCGATGCCGACGGCGTCGAGCCCTAAATTGCCGACATTGCCGGTGCGTCCCGCGGCATAAAGCACGATCTCGGAACGTATGGTGCGGCCGTCGGCCAGCGTCACCTCAGCATAGTCGGGTTTCGAGGCGATCTCCTTGACGGCACTGCCCAATCGGATGGTCATGCCGCGGTCGCGCATCTGATGGATGAAGTCGTCGACGATCTCGCGGTCGACGAAATCCAACATCGTGTTGCGCGGCTCGACCAGTGTCACCGGAACGTCGAGTGCCGAAAAGATTGTCGCATATTCGACGCCGATGACGCCGGCGCCGATCACCGTCAGCGTGCGCGGTAGCCGATCGAGCTCCAGCATCTCGTCGCTGTCGAAGATCCGTGTCTTGTCGAACGGCACGTCGCGCGGCCGGTGCGGCCGGGTGCCGACCGCGATCAGCGCATGGGCGAAGCCAACCTCGCTGTAGTCGCCGGTGTCGGTGGTCAGGCTGACCTTGTTGGGGCCCAGGAATTTTACCGCGGCGCGCGCACTCTTGACCGTGTTGCGCATGAACTGGTGCTGCAGCACCTCGACCTCATGGTCGAGCGTCTTGTGCAGGCGCTCGACCAGATCGCCGACCGAAATGTCCTGCTTGACGCGGTAGCCGCGTCCATAAAAGCCGCGCTCGCGCCAGCCGGAGAGGTTGAGCACCGTCTCGCGCAACGTCTTCGACGGTATAGTGCCGGTATGCACCGAAACGCCGCCGAGACGCCGGCCCCTGTCGACCACCAGCACCGACTTGCCGAGCTTGGCCGACTGCACCGCGGCGCGGCGCCCGGATGGGCCGCTGCCGATGACCAGCATGTCGTAGTCCATGTCGCCCCGTCCCCTCGGCTCGGCGCGCTTTGTGCGCCGCAGCAAACTAACGCTATCCGCGCCGTGAATTCAACAAGTCAGACGGCCCCAGGCGCTCTGTCGCCATCTACACGGCGGCGAAAGGCTCGATCTTGATTCCGCCGCGAACCTTCACCATTTCATCAATACGCGGCCCGTGCATTAACCCGGGTTCGATTACGAGGAAATGACATGAACGCTCGCGTTCTCGACGGCGAAATCATCACCAGCAGGCTCGAAGATGTCCGCTCTTATGAGGGCGTGCGCACGCGGCGCATTCTCGCTTTCGTCATCGACTATTTCATCGTCGCGCTGCTCACCATTCCATTCGCGATCCTGGTGTTCCTGTTCGGGCTGTTGACGCTCGGCCTCGGCTGGATGCTGTTTTCCATTCTCGTGCCGACCGTCGCCATCCTCTACATCTGGAACACGCTCGGCAGTAAAGACCAGGCCACCACCGGCATGAAGATGATGGGCATCCGGCTCGACCGACTCGACGGCAGCCGCATCGACGGGCTGACCGCCGTCGTGCATTCGGTGCTGTTTTGGGCCGGTAATGTCATCCTTTCGCCGCTGGTCCTGCTGGTGAGCCTGTTTTCCGACCGCAAGCGCACGCTGCACGACCTGCTGCTCGGCACCGTTGTCAGCCGCAGTGGCCGCTGAGCAGACTTTTGAAGCGCGGCCGTAGCCTTTGCGCACAAATGTGAAGACGTCCAATCAACCAGGCTTTCACAATCCTGTTGAATTTTTCGGCGTCCGCGCCAAAGGTAGAGCGATTCGCAGGAGTATTTCCAAGGCTCGATGACGCAGCACCCGACCCAGTCGCCGCAGTTCTTTCTGACCGCGCCCTCGCCATGTCCCTATCTCGAGGGCCAGTTCGAGCGCAAGGTGTTCACACACTTGGTCGGCGACAAGGCCCCCGAGATGAACGATCTGTTGACGCAGGGCGGTTTCAGGCGCTCGCAGAACATCGCCTACAGGCCGGCCTGCGAGACCTGCCGCGCCTGTGTGTCCGTGCGCATCCTGGCGCAGGAATTCACCGCCAGCCGCAACATGAAACGGGTCATACAGCATAATTCGGATCTGGTCGGCGCCATGCACGACGCCGAACCCTCCACCGAACAGTATTCGCTGTTCCGCAGCTATCTCGACGTCCGCCACCGCCGTGGCGGCATGTCTGACATGACCGTGCTCGACTACGCCATGATGGTCGAGGATACCCATGTCGACACCAAGGTCATCGAATACCGTCGCCGCGGACCTGACAGCTTCATTACCGGCAAGGGCCAGGGCGAACTGATCGCCGTGGCGCTTACCGACAAGATGGCCGATGGCCTGTCGATGGTCTATTCCTACTTCAACCCGGACTTCGAGGACCGTTCGCTCGGCACCTTCATGATCCTCGATCACATCGCCCGCGCCAGGGCGATGGGCCTGCCCCATGTCTACCTGGGTTACTGGGTCAACGGCTCGCGCAAGATGAATTATAAGATGCGCTTCCAGCCGCAGGAGCATCTCGGCCCGAAAGGCTGGGAACGCTACAATCACGAAGCGGTTTCGCGCTGATCTTCGCTTTCGGTATTCACTCTTAAATTGTTTCGAGGAGGATGCCGCTGGGCTTCCGGCCGATCGGCTGGGAAACCGGGCGGGTCAATTTTGCGCCTCCAAGCCTACGCGAGAATTGCCGCATGTCTTCCCACAACGACCACCAGAGAGGCCTTCTGATCACCGCCATCGGCGGGCTGACGCTGACCGTCGACATTCCGCTGATCCGGCTCGCCGACGGCGAGGCGTGGACGATCCTGCTGTTGCGCACCGGCACGACCTTCGTCGCCACGCTTATCATCTGGGCCGCCTGGCGATCGCTGAGCGCAAAGGCACCGCAGCTTGTACCGGGCTGGTCAGGGCTCATCGTTGCCGGCCTCTACGGGCTCGGCTCGATCGCCTTCATCACCGGTGTCTACAATACCTCGACAGCCAACCTCGTTTTCATCCTGGCGTTCACAACCATGTTCGCGGCCCTTTTGTCATGGCTGTTCCTGAAGGAGAGGCCACGGCCCCTGACGCTTGCAGCGCTGGCACTTATGATCGTCGGCGTGACGATCATTGTCGGCGATTCCGTTGGAACCGGACATCTCTTCGGCGACCTGATGGCGCTATGCTCGGCTTTCATGATCGCCGCGGCCATCACCATCTCGCGCGCCAGCGGCAAGGATATGGGTTTCACGGCGCTGATCGGAGTGGTCCTGCCGCTGGCCGTCGCCACCCTGATGGTTTCCAAGGTGGGTTTTCACGTCAACGCGCCATGGTGGATCGTCTTCAACGGTGCCGTCATCATGCCGATCTCGTTCTTCTGCCTCGCCAACGGCCCGAAATACATCTCCGGGCCGGAGGTGGCGATGTTCTACCTGCTTGAAACCGTGCTGGCGCCGGTCTGGGTGTGGATGATCTTCGCCGAAACACCGACGCGCAACAGCCTGATCGGCGGCGCGATCCTCATCATGACCTTGATCGGCCATTCGCTCTGGCAGTTGCACGACGGGCGCAAGCGCCGCGCCACGTTCGCCGTCAGTCACCCGGCCTGATTCTTTTTCGCGGCGGCGCGTTCGGCAACAATTTCAATCTGCGGCGGTGCATCTTCCTGCTCCGCCGGTTCGGCGGCAGCGAGTTCATCGGTCAGTTCCACCTCGCGCAGCCATTCGCGCCAGATTGCGACCAGCAGGGCCATCAGCACCGGGCCGATGAACAGGCCGAGAAAACCCATTGTCTTGACGCCGCCGATCAGGCCGAAAAAGGTTGGCAGGAAGGGCAGCTTTATCGGCCCGCCGACCAGCTTCGGGCGCAATGTCTTGTCGACGATGAAGAGTTCGACCGCGCCCCAGACGAACAGCGCCAGCCCCGCCATCGGCGAGCCGCTGGCGGCGAGATAGATCGAGACCAGCGTGAACGACAGCGGCGCGCCGCCGGGGATAAGCGCCATGATGCCGGTCAGCGCGCCGAGCGTCACCGGCGACGGTACGCCGGCCAACCAGTAAGCGATGCCCAGCACCAGTCCTTCGCCGATGGCGATAACGGTCATACCGGTAACCGTCGACGAGATCGTCGCCGGCACCACGCGTGAGATCCGTTCCCATCGGGCCGGCAGGATGCGTTCGCCGAGGCGATCGACCTGCCCGGCGAAATGCTCGCCGTCGCGATAGGCAAAGAACAATGCGATCATCATGAACAGCAGCGTCAGCAAAAGTCCGAAGGCGCTGCCGCCGGCGGCAAGCGCGCCGCGATAGATGCTGCCGATATTGGCGCCGCTGATCAGCTGGATCAGTTCGCCGATACCGCCTGGATGGCCAACGTTGACCGTCCACTGTTCATTGAGCCATTCGCCTACTACAGGCAGCGTGGCGATCCAGTGCGGCGTCGGCGCGCCGTAGCGGTTGGTCTCGATAGCCCAGCCGACCCATTCGCGCACCTCGTTGATGGCGTAGGTGCCGGCAAGCGCGATCGGCACCACCAGGAAGGTCAGGATGAACAGGATCGCAAGCGTAGCGGCAATCGTGCGGTTGCCGCCGACGCCGGCGAGCAGCCGCCGATAGAGCGGCCAACTGGCGAAAGCGATAACCAGGGCGGCTAGGACCGGGAACAGGAAGCCGTGGAAAAAATATACGCCGGCGGCGACGATCAGCACCAGGAGCCAGCGCGCCGCCGACAGCGGTGGAATGACAGCGGCCCTGAGCGGCGTCGACAGGCCAAACAGACGCTGTTGCCGCTCCGGCTTCTGGATCCTGATTTCCTTCAAGCGCCCAATTCTCCCTAGCCCATCGCATCGCTTATGCACTGATATAGTGCAGCAATCGTGACGACATTCCAAATGTTCGGGTGGCGCTGCTAATCTCCCCCCTTGAGGGGGAGATGTCGCCGAAGGCGACAGAGGGGGTCGGGACGTCCTGACGCGACCTTACCACGAACAAAGCAGGCTGGCGCTTCATGCGCGGGGACCCCCTCTGGCCTGCCGGCCATCTCCCCCTCGAGGGGGGAGATTACCGCTTCACCCGAACTTGCCAGTCCTCGGGAAACCCTTCGGCACCATGCGGCCGGCCGAGGCGCGGGCGCCGATCCATTCGGCAAGCTCGTCACGCGATTTGGTGAAGGTGCGGTCTGCCGAATCCTGCCAGGACAGGCCGCTTGCCAGCGTGAAGGTCTTGAGGTCGAGGACACCGCCATCCTTGTATTTCTGCAGGCGCACGCCCTTGCCGCGTCCCATCTCCGGGATCTCGGCCAGCGGGAACACCAGCATCTTGCGGTTCTCGCCGACAATGGCGAGATGGTCGCCGGCGACGCTCACACAGCGCTGGGCTTCGTCGGGCGCCTTGACGTTCATCACCTGCTTGCCCTTGCGGGTGTTGGCGACGACTTCTTCTTCCGGCACGATGAAACCGTTGCCGTCATGCGACACCAGCAGCAGCTTGCGCTTGGGATCATGGACGAAAGCGGTGACGATATCCTGGTCGTTGTCCATGTCGACGATGATGCGGATCGGCTCGCCGTGGCCACGCCCACCCGGCAGCCGGTCGGCGCCGATCGTGTAGAACTTGCCGCCGGTGGTGAAGACCAGCACCTTGTCGGTCG
The DNA here is from genome assembly GCF_040318885.1 of Mesorhizobium sp. M0998. NCBI lineage: Bacteria > Pseudomonadati > Pseudomonadota > Alphaproteobacteria > Hyphomicrobiales > Phyllobacteriaceae > Mesorhizobium > Mesorhizobium sp. M0998. The sequence goes on along the minus strand of NZ_JAMYND010000004.1, from coordinate 59,239 downwards.
TCTGGGCGTGGAAGGCGAGCTTGAGGCTGTCGCCTTCCTTGAAGGTCAGGGCCGAATGGTCGGTCAGATGACCTTTCATGGCCCTCAGCCAGCCCTTTTCCGAAACGACCACGGTGACCGGCTCGCGCTCGATCATGGCGTGGGCGATATCGGTCAGGTCATGCTCGGGTGCGTCGGCGAACTCGGTGCGGCGCTTGCCGATCTCGGTGTCGGGCCCGTATTTCTGGCGAACGTTGGCGACTTCCCACTTGATCGTCGCCCACTGCTTGGCGTCGGACGCAAGCAGTGCCTCGATCTGCTTCTTCTCCCCGGTCAGGCCATTGAATTCCTCGCGGATTTCGAATTCCTCGAGCTTGCGCAGCGCCCTCAGCCGCATGTTGAGGATAGCTTCAGCCTGGGTGTCGGTCAGTGACCAGCGCGCCATCATCACCTGCTTGGGCTCGTCCTCCTCGCGGATGATCCTGATCACCTCGTCGATGTTGAGGTAGGCGATCAAATAGCCGGCGAGGATCTCCAGCCGCCTTTCGATCTCGCCGAGGCGGTGCTTGGAGCGGCGGATCAGGACGTCGCGGCGGTGCTCCAGCCATTCCTTGAGCACACCTTTCAGCGACAGCACGTTCGGCACCTTGCCGCGCGACAACACGTTCATGTTGAGCGGAAAGCGGCTTTCGAGCTCGGTCAGCTTGAACAGCGATTCCATCATGATGCCGGGATCGACCGAGCGGCTCTTCGGCACCAGCACGACGCGGATGTCCTCGGCGCTCTCGTCGCGGATGTCCTCGAGCAGCGGCAGCTTACGCGCCATCAAGAGCTCGGCGATCTTTTCGATCAGCCTGGCCTTCTGGACGCCATAGGGGATTTCGGTGACGACTATGTTCCAGGTGCCCCTGCCCTGGTCCTCCTGGCTCCATTTCGCCCTGACGCGAAAGCCGCCTCGACCCGTTTCGTAGGCTTCGAGGATCGAGGCTCGGCTGTCGACGATGATGCCGCCGGTCGGGAAATCCGGACCTTGCACGAAATCCATCAGCTTGGTGACGGGCGCATCCGGATGATCGATCAGGTGAAGCGCGGCGTCGCAGAGCTCGGCCGCATTGTGCGGCGGGATCGAGGTCGCCATGCCGACGGCGATGCCGGACGAGCCGTTGGCGAGCAGGTTCGGGAAGGCGCCGGGCAGCACGGCCGGCTCCTCGTCTTCCTCGTTGTAGGTCGGGCGGAAATCGACGGCGTCCTCGGTGATGCCTTCCAAAAGCAGCGTCGACACTTCGGTCATGCGCGCTTCGGTGTAGCGCATGGCGGCGGCATTATCGCCGTCGATATTGCCGAAATTGCCCTGCCCGTCGACCAGCGGGTAGCGCATCGAAAAATCCTGCGCCAACCGCACCAACGCGTCGTAGATCGACTGGTCGCCATGCGGATGGAATTTGCCCATCACCTCGCCGACAATGCGGGCGCATTTGGCAAAGCCCTGGTCGGGGTTAAGCCGCAACAAGCGCATGGCATGCATGATGCGACGATGCACCGGCTTCAGCCCGTCGCGCACGTCCGGCAGTGCCCGGTGCATGATGGTCGACAGCGCGTAGGCGAGATAGCGCTCTTCCAGCGCCTTCTTCAGATCGACCGGCTCAATATTATCGCCGCCGCCAGTTTCAGGCGGCAAAAGCCTTTTTCCCATGGGCTGGCACTAGCCGAGCGGGTGATTCGCGGCAAGAGGCACACCGGTATGCGTGCTCCTAAAGCGCATCGCGTTCGACCGGCCCATGCGACGCTTTAGGCCCTTGTTTTGATGCATGTCGTTACCGCAAAACCGTTGCGCGACATCCATTATGCAACAGGAATTGGAAGCGTCGCGACGCCGGCCAACATCAATCCGTTACATCCTGCTTCTATCGCAAGGCTGATGGATCGGGTTTGCCTTTGGCCGCGATTTTCGACCATTGTGCCGAGGCCCGCCTTTTTCCGGTCCAGTTCGTCACCGAATGGTGACGACGCGACGATTTGAAAAGAATTTCAGGACACTCTCAGGGGAGCTCTCGATGACGATCAGACACTCGACACTTATTAAGAGACTGGCTTTTTCGACCTTTTTGCTGACGCTGCCGCTGAATGCGGCGTTCGCGCAGGATACCGCGGTCGCCGACCGGCTGAAGGCTGCCCTCGCCGCGCAGGGTGTCGACCTCTCCTGGACCGGAGTAACCGGCGACACCTCCAGCATGGTTCTGCAAGGCGTAGCGGTCAAACCGGCGGCCGAAAAGGAGGCGCTCAAGATCGGCGACGTCAAGCTCGAAGGTGTGACCGAAGCCAGTGGCGGCTATCAAATCGCGACCGTATCGACGTCGCCGTTCGAACACAGCGAAGATGGCGTCACGCTCAATCTCAGCCCCTTCGTCATCCAGGACATGACGGTTCCGGCCGAAGGCGCAACCGGTCCGCTGGGCTCGCTGATGATGTACAAATCGGCCGAGCTCGACAACATGACAGTCAAAGTGGCTGACAAAACTGCTTTCTCGATGGACGGGCTTGCCATCGCAATCACGCCGCCGGCCGACGGCAAGGCCATGGCGTTTTTCGGCACTACGGAAAAATTCGCTGCCGACCTGACCCTGGTCGAAGATCCGAAATCCAAGGAAGTCATCAACGCACTCGGCTACCAGAACATAACAGGCAATCTTGAGATGGAAGGCACCTGGCAGCCTACCGACGGCAGGATGGACTTGTCGAAATACGAAATATCGGTCGACAATGCCGGCACGCTCGGCATGACCTTCGATCTCGGCGGCTACACGCTGGACGTCATCAAATCACTGCAGGAGATGCAGAAGAAGATGGCGGCGCAGCCCGAAGGCGCCGACAATTCGGCGCAAGGCATGGCCATGCTCGGGCTGCTGCAGCAGCTTTCGTTCAACAGCGCCTCGATCCGCTTCGACGACGATTCGTTGACCAAAAAGGTGCTCGATTATGCCGGCAAGCAGCAAGGCATGTCCGGCAAGGACATCGCCAACCAGGCCAAGGCGATCGTGCCCTTCGGCATGGCGCAGCTCAACAATCCGGAACTGACCGCGCAGGTTTCGGCCGCGGTCAACAAGTTCCTTGACGATCCGCAAAGCATCGAGGTCTCGGCCGAGCCGCCGGCAGCGGTGCCGTTCGCGCTGATCATGGCGGGCGCCATGTCCAACCCGCTCGACCTGCCGAAAACGCTCGGCGTGACGGTTACGGCAAACGAAGACTGACCGAGACAGGCTTCAAGCAAAAAGCCCGGCAGCGATGCCGGGCTTTTTTATGAATCAACAGCACCGGTTCGGAGCGTTTTTTAAACCTCTTTCTTCGTCGCCACCACGCGCAGCGACAATTCGCGAAGCTGCTGCGGGCTGGCTTCCGACGGCGCGCTCATCAACAGGTCGTAGGCCTGCTGGTTCATCGGGAACATAGTCACTTCGCGCAGGTTCCTGGCGCCGACCAGAAGCATGACGACGCGGTCGATGCCGGCCGCCATGCCGCCATGCGGCGGCGCGCCATACTGGAAGGCGCGATAAAGGCCGCCGAAGCGCTCTTCGACCGTCGCGCGGTCCAGCCCGACGGTTTCGAACGCCTTGACCATGGTTTCGGGCAGATGGTTGCGGATGCCGCCGGAGGCGATCTCGAAACCGTTACAGACCATGTCGTACTGGAACGCCTTGATGCCGAGCAGATCCTCGCCGTTAAGCGCATCGATGCCGCCTTGTGGCATCGAGAAAGGATTGTGCGCGAAGTCGATCTTCTTCTCCTCCTCGTTCCATTCGAAGAACGGGAAGTCGACGATCCAGCACAATTCGAAGCGGTCGCGGTCGACAAGATTGAGCTCCTCGCCGGCGCGGGTGCGCGCCGCTCCTGCGAAGGAGACGAACTTCTTCGGATCACCGGCGACGAAGAAGGCGGCATCGCCATCGGCGAGGCCGAGTTGTTGTCGGATCGCCTCCGTGCGCTCCTCGCCGATGTTCTTGGCCAGCGGCCCGGCGCCTTCGAGCTTCTCGCCCTCCTTGCGCCAGAAGATGTAGCCGAGGCCGGGCTGACCCTCGCCTTGCGCCCATGAGTTCATGCGGTCGCAGAAGGCGCGAGACCCGCCGGTCTTGGCCGGAATGGCCCAGACCTCGGCCTTCGGATCGTTGGCAAGGATGTTGGCAAATACCTTGAAGCCAGAGTCGCGAAAATGATCCGAGACGGCCTGCATCTCGATCGGGTTGCGCAGGTCCGGCTTGTCGGTGCCGTATTTGCGCATGGCGACATCATAGGCGATGCGCGGAAACTTCTCCGTCACCGGCTTGCCGGCGGCAAAGGTCTCGAACACCCCCCGCATCACCGGCTCCATGGTGGTGAACACATCCTCCTGCTCGACGAAGCTCATCTCAACGTCGAGCTGGTAGAATTCACCCGGCAGACGGTCGGCGCGCGGGTCCTCGTCGCGGAAGCAGGGCGCAATCTGGAAGTAGCGGTCGAAGCCGGACACCATGATCAGCTGCTTATATATCTGCGGTGCCTGCGGCAGCGCATAGAAAGTGCCGGGGTGGATGCGCGACGGCACCAGAAAGTCGCGCGCCCCTTCCGGCGACGAGGCGGTCAGGATCGGCGTCGAGAATTCGGTGAAGCCGACCTCGCCCATCAGCTTGCGCATCTCGGCGATGATTTTGGTGCGCGCGACGATGTTCTTGTGCAGGGTATCGCGGCGCAGGTCGAGGAAGCGGTATTTGAGGCGGATGTCCTCTGGGTAATCCGGCTCGCCGAAGACCGGCAGGGGCAATTCCCTGGCGGCCGACAGTACCTCGATCTCGCGCGCGAAGACTTCGATCTCGCCGGTTGGCAAATTAGGGTTCACGGTGTCGGCGAGGCGCGCCTTGACCTCGCCGTCGACGCGGACGACCCATTCGCCGCGCAGGGTCTCGGCAATCTTGAAGGCGGGCGAATCCGGATCGGCGACGATCTGGGTCAGGCCGTAATGGTCGCGCAAATCGATGAACAGCAGGCCGCCATGGTCGCGCACGCGATGCACCCAGCCCGACAAGCGAACGGTCGAGCCGACGTCGAGCTTCCTCAATTGGGCACAGGTATGGCTGCGGTAACGATGCATTGTCATTCTTAAAGTCCGGATGTTGGGTTGCGGCCAAGGCATGATGGCCCAGCCTGAAAATTTGCGCGAAAAGCACATGAGAGGGTGCATTTGTCAAGGCAAGCGGCAGCCGGGTCGAGTTCGCGTTCTTCCCGCCCCTTTCCCACCGGCATCAATTTATGCTCGAGGCGTCAATCTGAGTTCGCTGCTCTGTGCCCGCAGTTCAACTATGCACTCACCCCTTCACCCCGCCCGCCGTGAGACCGGAAATGATCTTGCGCTGGAAGATGAGAACGAGGACGACGAGCGGCACGGTGACGATCACCGATGCGGCCATGATGTTGCCCCACGGGATCTCGAACTGCGAGCTGCCGGAGAGCAGCGCGATCGCCACCGGCACGGTTCGCTGCTCGTTGCTGGAGGTAAACGTCAGGGCGAACAGGAACTCGTTCCAAGCACCGATGAAGGCGAGGAGCCCGGTGGTCGCCAGCGCCGGCCACATGAGCGGCAGGAAGATGCGGCTGATGATGATCCAGGGCGTGGCGCCATCGAGGATCGCCGCTTCCTCCAGTTCGATCGGCAGGTCGCGAACGAAGGCGGTGAGCACCCAGACGGTGAACGGCAAGGTGAAGATCATGTAGGACAAGATCAGCGCGAACGGCGAATTGTAGAGGCCGAAGGTGCGGATCAGCTCGAAAAGACCGGCAAGCACCGCCAATTGCGGAAACATCGAAACGGACAGGATAGTGAGGAGCAGAGCCGAGCGGCCGCGGAAGCGGATGCGCGCCAGCGCATAGGCAGCGGTGACGCCGAGGAACAGCGAAATGACGACAACGGCGCTCGAGATGAAAAGCGAGTTCACGAGGTTGCGCAGGAAGGTCCCCTCGGTGAACACGGTCCTGTAATTGCTGAAGGTAATCGTCTTCGGCCAATAGTCGATCTGGAAGAGCGCCGTCCCCGATTTCAGGCTGGTGATGATGGCGTAGTAGAACGGGAACACCGCGACGACGACGATAACGGCGACGAGGAGGTAGAAAGCCGTGCGCTTGACGATCCACATGGTCAGTAGTCCCCCATGATCAATAGTCCCCCATGGTCAATAGTCCCCCATGGTCAATAGTCCTTGTCCAGTCTTATCCGGCCGAGCCAAAGAACGAGCATGGTCAGCAGAGCGAGGATAAGGAAGAGAAGCGTCGAGGCGGCGGAACCGGAAGCGAACTTGTCGAACTCAAACAGGCTCTCGCGGGCAAACACCGACATCGACTTGGTGTGTATGTTGTTTGGCGTAAGCACGTAGATCAGATCGAAGATGCGCAGGGCATCGAGACCGCGAAAGATCATGGCTACCATCAACGCCGGTCGGATGAGCGGCAAGGTGATCTTCCAGAAAATTCTCCACGCGCCGACGCCGTCGAGCTTGGCGACCTCGTAGATTTCTTGTGGAAGCATCTGGAGGCCGGCGAGAATGAGAAGCGCCATGAAGGGGGTCGCCTTCCAGATGTCGACAACAAGGACGGCGACCATCGCCGTGTCGGCGCTGGCCGTCCAGGCGATCTTGGTGCTGATCAGGCCGAGCTTGAGCAGGACGTCGTTGATGATGCCGAACTGGTCGTTGAGCATCCACTGCCATATTTTCGCCGAGACGATCGTCGGGATCGCCCAAGGGATGAGGATCGCGGCGCGCACGATGCCGCGGCCGCGAAACCTGGCGTTGAGCACCAGCGCGACGATCATGCCGAGCACCGTCTCGCAGGTCACCGAAATCACCGCGAAGCGCACCGTGTTCCAGACGGCGCGCCACCAGACCGGATCGGCGAGCAGCCCGTCATAGACGACGCGGCCGCTCGGCATTTGCACGACGGAGAAATAGTTGGCGAAGCCAACCCAGCGGCGGGCTTCGAGGTCGGCGAGCGAGGCATCGGTGAAGCCGAAATAGATCGTGCGCATCAACGGCCAGCCGGCAACGGCGGCGAGCACGATGAGCATCGGAGCAAGCAGCAGCCATGCCGAGCGCACACGCTGACGCGCCAGCAGCGAGCCTGAGCGCGGCGAGGTCACCAGGCGGTGCCCTTGAGCCTGGTCAAGGAGAACTCCAGATCGGCAAGGTTGTCGGCGGCTGTGCCCTCGCCGGAAATGGTGTTGTGGACGGCGGTCCAGAACTCGCTCGATGCCTCATTGTACCGGCTCTTGGCTTGGGCCGAGGGACGCGGCACCGCGTTGAGGACGACTTCCTTCCAGCGCGGAATCACCGGCTGGGCGCTGGCGATGTCGGCATCGTCATAGAGTGCCTGGATGGTCGGCAGATATGCCCCCTTCAAGGCGCGGTACTTCTGCATCTGAGGCGAGGCGATCCATTTGACCAGCTCGATCGCTGCATCCGGGTTCTTCGAATATTTGGAAACCGCGAGATTCCAGCCGCCAAGCGTTGCTGCCGGGTGCGCGCCCTCACCAGACCCCGGCGGCAGCGTCGTCACCTCGAACTTGCCTTTGATGGGGGAGCTTTCGCTGTTGCCAAGCGCGTAGGCGTAGGGCCAGTTGCGCATGAAGACGGCGTTGCCGGTCTGCCAGACTCCGCGCGACTCTTCTTCCTGGTAGGCCAGAACGCCGGGCGGTGAGATGGTTCCCACCCAGCTCCTCGCCATTTCCAGCGCCGCAGCTGCTTGCGGATTGTTGATGGAGATGGTGCCGTCCGGCTCGATAATCTGGCCGCCGCCGTTCGACTTCACCCATTCGAGTGCATCGCAGGTCAGCCCCTCATAGGCGTTGCCCTGGAAAACGAAACCCCACATGTCCTTGTTGCCGGCCGCGCGCTCCTTGTCCATGACAAGCTTGGCGGTATCGGCAAGTTCAGCCCAGCTGGCCGGGACCCCGGCGCCGTATTTGTCGAGGAGATCCTTGCGGTAGTAGAGCGCCGGAGCGTCGGTGAATATCGGCAAGGCGACGAGCTTGCCGTCAACGGTCTGCGATTTGATGATCGATGGGAAATGGGCGCCGACAACATCCTTGGTCGCTTCGGTCAGGTCGATGAACTGCCTTGCAAGCTGGGGGGCCCAGATGATGTCCGTCTGATAGACGTCGACGTCGCTGCTTCCGGCGGCAAGCCAGAGCCGGTATTGGCCAAACTGGTCCGTCGCCGAGGGAGGCAGCGGAACGACGCTAACCTTGTTGCCGGTCTTCTTCTCGTATTGATCGAGGATCTCGCGAAGGATTCTCTGGCCGTTGCCGGTATCTCCGGACACCATGGCGAGGTCGACAGCCCGCGCCGGCCTGGCCGCCAGAACTGCGGCCACGGCAAATGCCGCAAATGCGGAATGAAATTTCATGATGGCGGACCTCCCTTTGGAGCTTCAGGCCGGGCAGCAGAAACGACGTCGATGCTGACACCGTCTCCGCACACCGGCGGCTCACAAGACGCGTATTCGCCCACCAGCACTGAACTACAAAGATACGCCTTGGTTCCCAACACGGAGGGTCCGGCGCCACGCGGTAGCGCAAGTTCCCCCGCGGTAATGCACCTAAAACGTGTCGCGTTCGATCGGCCTCATGCGACGCGCTTTAGGTCCTTGTTTTTATACATGTCGTTATCGCAAAACCGCTGCACACTTTTGCGCGACATGCATTAAGGCCCCCGGCTGGCCCCAACGCCACCGGGAATTGCCGCTGGCATTGGCGAAGCCGATGGTTCAAGAAGGATCAACGACAGGCTTTCCTTCATGTCCTCCATCCGCCCGCTGATCCCCCTCCTGATCGCCGCCGGCATCCTGCTCGGCGGCAACGGCCTGCAGAGCACGTTGATTGCGCTGCGTGGTGCGCAGGAAGGTTTTCCCGCTTCCTCGATCGGCCTGATGGGCACGTTCTATTTCGCCGGCTTCCTGCTCGGCTGCCTTGCCGTGACCCGCATCATGAAGTCCGTCGGCCATGTGCGCGCCTTTTCGGCACTCGCGGCGATCGCCTCGGCGGGAACGCTGCTTCTGGTGCTGGTCATCGATCCGGTGATGTGGTGCGCCGTGCGCTTTGCCGGCGGGTTCTGCTTTGCCGGCCTGTTCACCATCATGGAAGCCTGGCTGAATTCCGGCGTCACCAACACCGACCGGGCGCGGGTGCTTGCCATCTACCGGATGGTCGACATCGGCTCGGTGACGGGCGCCCAGTTCCTGATCCCGATCTTTGGCGCCGGCGGCTTTGCCATCTTCGCCATCATGTCGATGATGATCACCGTTTCGCTGGTGCCGGTTTCGCTCGGCGACCGCTCCAATCCGACGCCGCCGGAAGACGTCAAGCTCGATTTGGCGCGCGTCTGGCGGATCTCGCCGCTCGGCTGCTTCGGCTGTATCGCCGTCGGCGTCACAAACAGCGCCTTTCGCACCCTGTCGCCGGTCTATGCCGAGCAGATCGGCATGTCGGTCGCCGACGTCGTCACCTTCGTCAGCGTCGGCATTTTCGGCGGCGCCATCATCCAATACCCGCTTGGCTATCTCTCCGACCGCTGGGACCGGCGCTCGGTGCTGCTGATGACGACGTGCTGTGCGATGGTGGCGGCACTGGCGCTGGCATTCGTGGCAGGCGGCAGCCCGTTTCTCAACTTCCTGCTCGTCTTCATCTTCGGCTGCTTCGCCATGCCGCTCTATTCGTTGTCAGCGGCGCATTCCAACGACCGCGCCGACAAGGGCGAGTTCGTGCTGATCAACGCGGCCTTGATGCTGTTTTATTCCTTCGGCGCCATTGGCGGGCCGTTCGCAGCCTCGACGGTGATGCAATTTTTCGGGCCGAGCGCGCTGTTCGTGTTCAGCGCCACCGTCTATGCGATCTTCGTGGCCGTCATCCTTTACCGGATGCAGGCGCGCTCCGCCGTGCCGGCCACCCATCGCAGCCGTTTTACGGCGCTGTTGCGCACTTCGACGGTTTTTGCCCGGCTGGCGAAGCGGAATGCCGATCCCGATGAACCCGCAAAGCCTGGATAGAGGTGCTTGCGCTTGACGAAAGCGCGCGCGGCTGAAATTGAAAGAGACCCTATCCCTTGCCAAAAGCGATTTGATGCACGTCATCACCACCCAGAAAGAACTCGAGACCGCTATTGCCGCTTTCGAAAAGGCGGAATTCGTCACCGTCGATACCGAATTCATTCGCGAAACGACCTTCTGGCCGATCCTGTGCCTGATCCAGATGGCAGCGCCCGGGGTGACCGCGCTGATCGATCCGCTGTCGCCCGACATCGACCTGAAACCGTTCTTCAGGCTGATGGCGAACGAAGCGATCGTCAAAGTCTTCCATGCGGCGCGCCAGGACATCGAAATCATCGTGCATCTCGGCGATCTGGTGCCGCATCCGGTGTTCGACACCCAGGTCGCGGCAATGGTCTGCGGCTTCGGCGACAGCGTCTCCTACGACCAGCTGGTGCAGCGCATCACCGGAGCGCGGCTCGACAAGTCCTCGCGCTTCACCGACTGGCGCCACCGTCCGCTGTCCGAAAAGCAGCTCGACTACGCGCTCGCCGACGTCACCCACCTGATCGAGGTCTACAAGCATCTCAGCGCCGAGCTGGTGCGGGAAAACCGCGCCCACTGGCTGAACGAGGAGATGGACGTGCTGACCTCGCGCGAGACCTACGATCCGCATCCCGAGGATGCCTGGAAGCGGCTCAAGATGCGGCTGCGCAAGCCGCAGGAACTGGCGATCGTGCAGGCGGTGGCCGCCTGGCGCGAACGCGAAGCGCGCGAGCGCGACGTGCCGCGCGGCCGGGTGCTCAAGGACGATGCGATCTACGAAGTGGCGCAGCAGGCGCCGCGCGACGCTGCGGCGCTGAGCAAGCTGCGTACCACGCCGAAGGGCTGGGAGCGCTCGTCGACGGCGACGGCACTGCTTGGCGCGGTAAACGCTGCCCTTGCCCTGCCCAGGGAAGAGATGCCGAAGCTGCCGAAGAGCTTCCAGCCGCCGGAGGGGTCAAGCGCCGCGGCGGAGTTGCTGAAGGTGCTGCTGCGGATCGTTGCCGAAAAGGAAGGCGTCGCATCGAAGGTACTCGCCTCCAGTGACGACATCGACCGCATCGCTGCCGAGGGCGATGAAGCCGACGTGCCGGCATTGCAAGGCTGGCGGCGTGCCGTCTTCGGCGAGGCCGCGCTCAAGCTGGTGCGCGGTGAACTCGCCATCAGGTTCGACAAGCGCAAGATCGCTGTGTTCGATTTGTAAGCTTGAGCTTGCTCAGACCAAGCCGAGCAGATGCAGCGCTAGCCATATCCATCCAAGTGCAAGAACCACCGCGCCCAGGTAGAATGCCCTGCTGCGCAGGATCAGCCGATTGCTGGTCAAGTGGACCGATGCGTGAAGATAGCGGGAGACGACAAAGATCCACATCAGTGTCAAGGTCAGATAATTGACGCCGTTGGTCACGTGCAGCGTCAAGCATAAGACGTAGAAAAGCACCGGCAGTTCGAACTGGTTGCTCAGATTGTCGGTGACGCTGGAACCAGGCTCCGTCGAGCGCGTCTTGAACTGGCCGGCCTTGGCTTCGCCCGATCTGAACGCACCATGGCGGCGCCGGCCCATAACGACGTAGACGATATAGACCAGCAGCACCTGCGCCAGCATCGGCCAGAAGATCGCGGTCTGGTTCAAGATGCCCCCTGTCTCTGTCACCCAGCCTTCAAGACCGTTTCTGAGCCATCAGAGTGAAAGCCGCAGTGACGGTCACTGGTATCGCCAGCAGGGCGAATTTGGTGACGATCAGCGCCGAGGCGAAGGACAGCGAATCCGGATTGGCCGACAGAAAATCGGACAAAAGACGAGCCACGGCGATATTCTGGGCATAGTCGGTAAGCAGGTAGGGCAGCACCAGCACAACCGCGAATATCGACTGGGTTTGCGCAGGCAGTGCACGGAAATTCTTCAGCCGCCGGCCCGTGGCCAGGATCAGGCTGACCATCGTCAGCGACAGCAGCGCCGGAAACAGCAGGTCGAAGGTCAGGTAATGCCAGACGAGAATAATTTCGCTGCCGCGCCGGCCGAGTGCCGTCAGCCAGGCCATGCCCTCATCCGGGGTGAAACCGGCATAGCGCATGTCGAGCGACGGCAGACCGCCGCTCAATTGGCGAAAATAGAGGAACTCCATTGCCGTCATGATGATGAAAACCGCCACGGTGGCGACACAGAGTGCGGCCGCGTGGCGCGACAGCCGCAGGATCATTGCCGTCAGATTGCGCCAAGACGCATGACGGTCAGGCTCCGCCAGGATAATTCGGGCTTTCGCGGGTAATCGTGACGTCATGGGCGTGGCTTTCACGAAGTCCGGCATTGGATATCCGCACAAAAGTGGCGCGCTCGCGGAAATCGGCAAGGTCGCGGCCACCGACATAACCCATAGCGGCTTTCAGGCCGCCTGCAAGCTGGTGCAGCACGCCAGACACAGGTCCTTTGTACGGCACCTGCCCTTCGATGCCTTCCGGGACCAGTTTCAGCGTGTCGCGTACCTCGGCCTGGAAATAACGATCGGCGGAGCCGCGCGCCATCGCGCCGACCGAGCCCATGCCGCGATAGGCTTTGAAGGAGCGGCCCTGGTGCAGATAGACCTCGCCCGGGCTTTCGTCCGTGCCGGCCAGCAGCGAGCCGATCATCGCAGCACTTGCGCCGGCGGCCAGTGCCTTGGCGAGATCGCCCGAATATTTGATGCCGCCATCGGCAATGACCGAGACGCCGGATTTCTGCGCCGTCTCGACCGCCGACATGATCGCCGAGAGCTGCGGCACGCCGACGCCGGCGACGATGCGGGTGGTGCAGATGGAGCCTGGTCCGATGCCGACCTTGACCGCGTCGGCGCCGGCATCGATTAGCGCCAAGGTGCCTTCCGCGGTGGCGACGTTGCCGGCCAGGATGCGAACCGAGTTGGACAGTTTCTTGGCCCGCGTCACCGCATCCAGAACGCGCTGCGAATGACCGTGCGCGGTGTCGATCACGAGAAGGTCGACGCCGGCGTCGATGAGGCGCTCGGCGCGTTCGAAACCGTCATCGCCGACGCTGGTGGCGGCGGCGGCGCGCAAACGCCCCTGCGCATCCTTGGTGGCGTGCGGGTTGAGCTGCGACTTCTCGATGTCCTTGACCGTGATCAGCCCGACGCAATTGCCGTCCCGATCGACCACAACAAGCTTCTCGATGCGGTGCTGATGGAGCAGCCGCTTGGCCTCGTCCTGATCGACGTTCTCCTTGACCGTGATCAGGTTCTCGCGGGTCATCAGCTCATAGACCTTTTGCGCCGGATCGGACGCGAAGCGGACGTCGCGGTTGGTCAGGATGCCGACGAGCCGGCCGACCGTGTGGCCGCCGGTGCCGCCGTTCTCGACCACCGGAATGCCCGAAATGCTGTAGGTGCGCATCAGACCCAGCGCATCGGCAAGCGTCGCCTCGGGACCGATGGTGACCGGGTTGACCACCATGCCGGACTCGAATTTCTTCACCTGCCGCACCTGCTCGGCCTGTTCGGCCGGCGAGAAATTGCGGTGGATGACACCGATGCCGCCGGCCTGGGCCATGGCGATGGCGAGCCGCGCCTCGGTAACCGTGTCCATGGCGGCCGACAGGATCGGCACGTTGAGGTCGATGTCGCCGGCGATGCGGGTGCGGATGTCGGTCTCGCCGGGCATGACCTCGGAATGACCCGGCTGCAGCAGCACGTCGTCAAAGGTCAGCGCCAATGCGCCGGTGGACGTCTCGATGATTTTTGCCATGGCCAGCCCTCGGAATGCAGGAAAGGCGCTCGCCCTGGATGGACAGCGCCGACTCGTCTTCTTCCCTTTCAGGATTGGCGCTGGCTCGTAACACGTCCCGTGGCCGTTGAAAAGCCGATGGTTGTGTAGTGGCGAAGCTGCATTTTGCCCCAGGGGCTGCGGGACTTGCGGTCGCACAAACGTGACAGCAAATTAATACGACATCCGGGCCAAACCATGATAACCGCCCTACCTGTCGGTTTGGCCCCCAGGGCCGGCAAGCAATCGCGACGCACATTTCAAGGCCGGATCCATCGTGAACCGCACCATTCCGCTTATCCTGGCGGTCGCTCTATTCATGGAAAACATGGATTCGACCGTCATTGCGACATCGTTGCCGGCGATCGCCATCGACATCCACACCAGCCCGATCGCGCTCAAGCTGGCGCTGACCGCCTATCTGGTATCGCTGGCGATCTTCATTCCGATCAGCGGCTGGATGGCCGACCGCTTCGGCGCCAAGAATGTCTTCCGCGCCGCGATCGCCGTGTTCATCGTCGGTTCGGTCGCGTGCGCCATTTCCAATTCGCTGCCGGCTTTCGTGGTGTCACGTTTCCTGCAAGGTATTGGCGGCGCCATGATGACGCCGGTCGGACGCCTGGTGCTGGTACGCGCGACGCCGAAAAGCGAGCTCGTCGCCGCCATGTCGTGGCTGACTGTCCCGGCTCTGGTCGGCCCCCTGGTCGGCCCGCCGGTCGGCGGCTTCATCACCACCTATTTTTCCTGGCACTGGATTTTTCTGATCAATGTGCCGATCGGGCTGATCGGCATCTGGCTGGCCACGCGTTTCCTGCCGAAGACCGACGCCGCGCAGACGCCGCCGCTCGATCTCATCGGTTTCGTGCTGAGCGGGCTGGCGGCATCGGGCATCGTGTTCGGCCTGTCGGTGGTCAGCCTGCCGGCTCTGCCGCCAGTCGCCGGCTTTATCACCGTTGCCGTCGGGCTGGCATCGGCGGTGCTTTACCTGCTGCACGCGCGCCGCGCCAAGAACCCGCTGCTGGCGCTCGAGCTGTTTCGCAATCGGGTGTTCCGCTCCTCGGTGCTCGGCGGCGGACTGTTCCGCATCGGCATTGGTGCCGTACCTTTCCTGTTGCCGCTGATGTTCCAGATCGGTTTCGGGCTGACGCCGTTCCAGTCCGGCATGATCACCTTCGTCTCGGCAATCGGCGCCATAGGCATGAAATTCGTCACTGCGCTGATCTTCAGGGTCGCCGGCTTCCGCCGGGTGCTGATTTCAGGCTCGCTCATCGCTGCCGCGTCCATCGCCATCAACGGCCTGTTCACACCCGACACGCCCTACGGGCTGATCCTCGCCATGCTGCTCGCCGGGGGCTTCATCCGCTCGATGTTCTTCACCGGCATCAATGCGCTTGCCTACGCCGAGATTTCGGCCGCCGACACCAGCAAGGCGACGCCGATCACCGCGGTGTTCCAGCAGTTGGCGATCGCGCTCGGTGTGGCGCTGGCCGGCGGCATCCTGGAAGTGTCGACCAAGATCCATGGTGGCCCGCTGACGCTGAGCGACTTCCACACCGCCTTCTTCATCGTAGCGGCGGTGTCGGCGGCAGCCTCGCTGTCGTTCATGCGGCTGGCCCCGGACGCCGGCAATGCCGTGTCTGGACATGGCCGGCTGACACCGCCGAAGACACTGGAGCCGGTGAGCCCGCCGGGAAGTTGAGAACCCCTTCCCTTCTCCCCTTGTGGGAGAAGGTGGATCGGCGCGCAGCGCCGAGACGGTTGAGGGTGTTGGAAGAAATGAGGCGATGATAACTGCAAGCGTGTTGCCAAGCTGGAACACCCCTCATCCGACCTCGCTTCGCGAGGCCACCTTCTCCCACAAGGGGAGAAGGAAAGGGCGCTACCCCTTGAAATCCTTCGCCAGCAAATACAGCTCCACCGATTCGTCGCGTGAGGCCGGTGGCTTGACGTGGTGGACCGAGCGGAAATTCCGCTTGAGTCTCGCCAGCAATTCGTTCTCGGCGCCGCCCTGAAACGTCTTGGCGAGGAAATGTCCGCCCGGCTTCAATACCGACAGCGCGAAATCGGCCGCCACCTCGCAAAGATGCATGGTGCGGATGTGGTCGGTCCGTTTGTGGCCGGTGGTCGGTGCGGCCATGTCGGAGAGCACGATGTCGGGCTGGCCGCCCAGCGTCTCGGCCAGCTTTTCGGGTGCCTGCGGATCGAGGAAATCCATCAGCAGCACCGGGGCGCCCGGCACGGCGTCCATCTCGAGGTAATCGATGCCGACGACGTTCGGGTGTTCCGCGGTCGACTTGGTACGCGCGGCGGCGACCTGGCACCAGCCGCCGGGTGCCGCGCCAAGGTCTATCACCTTCATGCCAGGCTTGAGCAAATGGTGCTTGTCGTCGATCTCGATCAGCTTGTAGGCGGCGCGCGAGCGATAGCCGTCGGCCTTCGAGCGCTGGACATAGGGATCGTTGATGTGGCGCTGCAACCAGCGGCGCGACGATTCCTTCAAGCCGCTTTTCTTCTTGATCTTTGTCTTCAGCACGCGAATGCCGGCGGAGCTCGGTCTTTCCGGTTTCTTGGTCATTGCTTGATTGCTTGTTTGAGCATGATCTTGTCCGAAAACCGGCAGCCACTTTTCGGGATCATGCTCTGCCTCGCCGCCAGACGCCGTCATCGGCCATCAATTCGCTCAATATGCCCTCGCGCAGGCCGCGGTCGGCGACACGCAGCCGCTCCGACGGCCAGACGGCGCGGATCGCCTCCAATATGGCGCAGCCGGCCAGAACCAGGTCGGCGCGGTCGGCGCCGATGCAAGGGTTGGCGACGCGTTGCTGGAAATCCCAGCCGACCAGTTTTTCGACCATGCGGTCGACGCTGTCGCGATCCATCCACAGCCCGTCGACGCGGCGGCGGTCATAGCGTTCGAGATCGAGATGGACGCCGGCCAGCGTCGTCACCGTGCCCGATGTGCCGAGCAAATGGAATTTCGGGCTGGCCAGGAGGTGGCTCAGCCGATCACGCCCGTCGAAGGCGCGCAGCCGCATTGCGACATCCTCGACCATGGCGCCAAAGATCTCGCGTGTCACCGTGCGGCCGCCAAAACGCTCGGCCAGCGAGACGACGCCGACCGGCAGCGACGTCCACGAGACGATATGGTTGGCAAGCCTTGGCGAGCGCTGACCGGTGAGGTCGATCAGCGCGATTTCGGACGAGCCGCCGCCGATGTCGAACAGCACCACGCCTTGCGTGTCGCGCTCGACCAGCGAACCGCAGCCCGACACCGCCAGCCGCGCCTCGGTCTGGCGGTCGATGATCTCGAGCTTCAGGCCGGCCTCGCGCTCGACGCGCTCGAGGAACTCGACGCCATTGGCGGCGGTTCGGCAGGCCTCGGTGGCGATCAGCCTGGCTTTCCAGACCTTGCGGTTGCGCAATTTGTCACCGCAGATCTTCAGCGCCTCGACCGCGCGGTCCATTGCGGCGTCGCCGAGCCGGCCATTGGCGGTAAGGCCCTCGCCCAGCCTGACGATGCGCGAGAAGGCATCGATGACGCGGAACTGGCCATGGCGCGTCGGCACCGCGACCAGCAGCCGGCAATTGTTGGTGCCGAGATCGAGCGCGGCAAACACCGGCAATTCCTGCAGCGGCGGCGGTGTGCGGGCACCTTGCCCCGGCCTTGGCGGAGCTGAGGGCGGAGGCGCGTAAGCCGCTGGCTGGGGCGGGCGCGCGGCCGGGGCCTCGTTGGCGGCGGGCACCGAAGCGCCGGCCGCCAGCGGACGAGTCTCGTCGCGTGCGAAAACCTTGCGCCCGCGCCGGCGCTTGCGCCGTTTCTTGGGTTTGCCGTTCTGATGCGGGCCGTTCTGACCCTTGTGATCGTGGGACGTGTCGCCAGCCTGTCCATTGCCGGACCAGGGTTGCACCTGACGGCCGTAGCGTCCGGTGGATGGGCTTGCCTGGCCGGACGGCGTCGGCGAACCCCTGGACACGCCCACTTCCGGCGCGCCAGCGCCGGCGTCGTGGTCTTCCACTGTCGTTCCTTCCGGCGCCGCGCGAACCGGAGACCGGACGCAGCAGGCGCTTTTACATGTTCAAGTTGCCGCCAGACTATCAGCGCACGGCCGGATCACCAAGAGCGCTCGCGGCGAATTTTGCCGGCGGCGTGAAGGCGGCGACGTCGGTGAGCCCTTGTCCCCTTGGGAGAAGGGAAGGCGCGAGCGCCACAACGCGCCTTCCCGGTTGAATAGCCGGCTTCAATGAGGCATTTCTGAAATGGAGGGTAAATCATTCGGCAACGCGGGCGGTTTGCCTGCTGCGAACCGGAAAACGGTACGGGCTGCAACGCATGATCGTCATGCCATGAACTGGAGGCGCTATTTCTGGCCCGTCATCGGCATCGCCGCGGTGGTGTTCTCGCTGTGGCTGCTGCTGCACGAATTGCGCGGCATCTCGCTTGACGATGTCTGGGCCGGCATAATCGCCATCCCGGCGCGCGGCTGGGTGCTGGCGGCGCTGAGCTCGGTCATCGCCTATGCCTCGCTCGCCGGCTACGACCACATCGCGTTGCTGCACATCGGCAAGAAAGTATCGTGGCTGTTCGTCACCTTCTGCTCGTTCACCACCTACGCGCTGTCGCACAATATCGGCGGCTCGGTGTTTTCCGGTGCGGTGATCCGCTACCGCGCCTACGGCACCAGGGGCCTGACCGGGCAGGACGTCGGCATTCTGGTGGCGATCTGCTGGATCACCTTCGTGCTGTCGACGCTGTTCGTCTCAAGCATCGTCCTGCTGCTCGAGCCCGACGTGATCGACCGGTTTTCCGGCACGCCGCATCACCGGCTGTCGCAAGCAGCAGGGCTCGCCATGCTGCTCGTGGTGGCGGCCTACATATTCGGCAGTTGGCTGCATCTGAGACCACTCAGGATCGGCAGCTTTCAGCTGCATTATCCGGCGCTGCCGATCGTGGCGCGGCAATTGCTGGTCGGCCCGATCGAACTGCTGGCGGCGGCGGCGATCATCTTCTTCGCCCTGCCCGCCACCGGCAATCCCGGCTATTTCATCGTGCTCGGCGTTTTCCTGGTGTCGTTCTCGATCGCGCAGATCTCGCATGCGCCGGGCGGGCTGGGCGTGTTCGAGGTGGTGTTTCTCGCGGGCTTGTCACATATGGACCAGGTCGGCGTGCTGGCGGCGCTGCTGGTGTTCCGGCTGTTCTACCTGATCATCCCGCTGCTGATCGCGCTCGGCGTGGTGCTGTTCTTCGAGCACTCGCAATACAGCCGCAGCGAGAGTTGAAGCTTGGCAATCGCGTCAGGCCTGATGACGACCGTGAGAAGATCAATCCTCAATGTAGGCGCCGCCCCTCAACCCCCTGCCGGGACCCTTCTCCCCGTGAAGAACGGGGAGAGGGTGAGGGGCAGCGCAAACGCCGGCAGGAGTGACGATAGGGCAAATCTGAAGCAACCGCGCCGATTGAAATGCCTACGGCAGGGTTGACTATTTTCCGGCGGCGGCTACAAGGCACGCGCGGCGACATCGTCGCCCTGCCCGTGTGGTTTTCAACGGCCGCGCCTGCTGGGGAATAGGTTAACGGTAGACCCACGGACTCTGACTCCGTTAGTCCTGGTTCGAATCCAGGTTCCCCAGCCAAGCAATTTCAATTACTTAGCTACCGAACCCGCTCCTCCAGGAATAACTTCCGTCGAATTACGGTGGTCGAATTACGGTGACAGTGCACTTTTCCCGTGTCGCCCTCTCCAGTATTGTCGCGTCGCCGACGTCGCGGTTTTCGATGCACCCGTGGGCCGAGAGCATCGCCGTGCAAATCGGCAAAGCCGCGAAACCCGGAAAACGAGGCAGGCGGCGAAAGGAAATTAGTGCACAGTCACCGTAATTCCTAAAACCTCTCCGGCAACCTTCTACTCCCCGACAATGGACGTCGGCGGGCGTGCCGAGGTTATCGGATCGGCATGACGAAGGACGATCCTCCACGTGCCTTCCTCGCGCCGGAATATGGTGGTGACGCGAAGCGCAATCGGCACCAGTTTGTTGCCACCACCGACCTTGGATTGGAACCGCTCGACCTCGACGATGTATCCCAAATCGGCTGTCGCATACTCCGAGATGCGCTCAAAGCCGATGGCCTTGCCGTGCCGGTAATTGGTGGCGGCCCGGTCCATGGTCTCAGCGGCCTTTCTCCATCCCTTGGCCGGCGGGCCAAAGGGATTGGCAATAATGACGTCGTCCTGTCGCGAGTAGAGGTTTTTCAAGGGCTCAGGATCGCCCTTTACGAAGGCATCCAGGGCCAGATGATCCTGCTCGATAAATTTCGTCAGGTCGGAGGCTAACATCTTAACATCGCCCCGTGACTAAAAAGAGAACTCTATCAGGCGCTTCATCCGCCCTTCGCCTTGCCACAGGCGTTCGGGCTGGTGTCCGAAGTATAGATCAGAATCACGGTGAGTGCACTTTTTACCATGTTGCCGCCGCCGCATGGTGCACCTTGCCGGCGTTCCCGGTCTGCCGCATCCCCGGCACCGTACGGGCGAGCCAAAGTGTTTTCACGTCCGAAGACTATAAGTTCCGCAAGAACTGCTCATCGAGTATTGCCGCGTCGCCGATGTCGTGGTTTTCGATGCACCATCGGCCGAGAGCATCGCCGGGCAAATCGGCAAAGCTGTGAGCCCGGAAAACGAGGCAGGCGGCGAAAAGAAATAGTGCACTGTCACCGTAATCTTTTCGTAATTCGTCATTTCTGTGACAGCAGGGTCCCATAGTTTGCTGCCCCGGCGGTCGGCTGAGGGCATTCGGGTATTAGGGGCGTTGCAACTTCGCCAGAGTGGACAGCAACAATCTTTGCCTCGTTCTCGGCCGTAACGAAGATCGGACTGCCTGACATGCCGCCCTCCGATTGGCAGTTGTGGTAAATTTGCGCGCCCTTGATACCATAAACCCGACAGCCCGGCTCAAGAGAGACACTTGCCGAAGCGAGTCCGTCGTTGTCCGATGACAATGTGAGGTTGCGAAGAGCTGCCAGGAATGGATTGACAGCGACAATGTAGAGCGGCTGCCACAGCGTTGGACGCCCGGAAATCTTGAAGCCGGTCGGGAGTTGATCGCCTGCTGCAACCGATATCAGCGGAATGATTACAGCATCGTAAGTCTTGCCGTACACAAAGCCTCGTAGCCCAGGATCGATTTCGACGGGGTATGACTTTCCTGAGAAAGTGGTGAAGTGCATCTGGCTATGGACACTGGCGAATTGAAGGTTCTCATCGCTGGTCCCCTTTATCGGATCTCCGACGCAATGGGCGGCTGTCGCCAATCCGATCTTGTCTTCGTTGCCATTTTTGAACTGTACGATCGTTGCCGTACAGTGCACGTCCTTTCCATCAAAATTCAGCTCGCCAACGTTCTCCTTAACTCTTTCCTTGAAATTCTCACCGAATGAGAATTTCGCGGCAGCGTTGCTGTCAATATCTTCGACACGATGGATGCACGCGTTGCCATAATCCTCAAAGACCTTAAACTCCGTTTTGGCGTTTTCCCTTCTTGTCTTGCCGGATAAAATGTCGAAATATGTCAAACGGTGCTTTCCGCGCTGTTCGAGCATAATTTGTGCTGCCTCGCTGCATCGCTCACTTTCGCTCCGCCTTAGTAGGAGTTCGCGCCAATATTCGTCGGGCCTTGACGTGGAATTGTTGCAAATGAGCTTCTCTGGATAGGTGGCCGTGAGTTGGCCGCGGGCAGTTTCGAGGTCAAAACCAAAGGACGACTTTTCGTCGGTTTTCAGCTGAGGCCCTCCCGATGCGAGCGGGCTTGCAAAGCTGGCAAAAGGCCGTGGCGCGGCGAGTACCTCAGGGCCAACCAACCCGGTGCCGGAGGCTTCAAACCCGACTGGCGCAACTGCATCTTCGAACGCGCCGATGCCGCCTGCGTTGTTGAGCTTGCAGTTCTCGCAAGCACAGGGATCAATCTCGCAAAGGGGTGAAGGTTGCAGCTCTCTGATAGGTAAATTGGGTAGATGTGAATCTACACACGTGTCAGGGTCCAGTTCGCATAAATTGGAAGGAGCACTCGGAAATCTATCCAAGCACGCCAACGGATCCTTTTTACATATGTCCACGACGATTGGGTCTTCGGGACGAGACAACGCGCTTGCAGGTAATTTTATACGCTGCTTAAGCACGTCAAATATGCTCTGGCTCCGGGCCGGCCCCACAACCGCAAAAACGGCGAGAAGGGAAAGGAGAAACGTCGATCTTGTTGTCATGACAGATGGACCTACTTCGGCAGCCCACCGCTTAATGACTTTGGATAGAGCGTTGTGATGGTCGTCTTGTCGAGCTGAGACAATTCGGTATTCCAGCCGACAACATCGTTAAGGTCAGACACCAACTCCTTTGGGATCGGATAGTGCATGATCGAGGTGGGATCGTAATTCGACCCGTTGACTTGGCTCAATTCGTATTTCGCAAAAACCTGTTCGCGAACGTCGTCCTTCGACCACCCCAGCTTCGCATAGTAAGCGAATACTTCCGCCTCTTTCCAACTGATGTGAGCACCTGGATGACTCTGCTCGTGAACCAGCGAGAGCGCGTGGCCAAATTCGTGAAGGGTCGTCCGATGGAATTCGCTCTTGTCAGTCGAGGCATCGAACCACCCAAAATTCATGGAGGGGCGCCCGCGCGCGGAAAAATAGCGCGAGTCGGTCCCTATGTAGCTCCAAGAACCGCCTTCTTCGAAGTTGACCAAGATATCCGGATCGGATTGCCCGAAGAGGAATTTGATTCCGATAAAGGGCTCCCATCCCTTGGCAGCAGAAATCACGTTGTCGATGTAGGCGGGTTGTGAAAGAAAGTCGACATGCAGCACACGCCTGTCTGGATGCCATTTCTTCTTGAACAACGAAATTGCTTCGGTCCGCGGCAGATTCTCCAGGGAAGGGTCATTCGCGGGATTTTCATCGATCGCGATATTCAGCGCAGTATTGAAATCCTTCATGATCACTTCTGTGCAGAATTTGGGCAGCGGTTCGCCCTCAGCGTAGACAGTTCGACAGTGAAGGCAAATCGGCGCAAAAGCCGTAAACGCCAAGAAATTTCGCCTGCTAAGCATCACGCACCTCCTCTACGAACCAGCATCTAGTCCTTTGATTTTCGTGTGAACAGGCCGGGCTGGCGGAACATCGAATATCTTGCCTCTAGGATTCTTCTTTTTTCCGTCGAAACTGACCGCCTGGATAGTTATATTTATATGCTGTACGTCACTGCGCGAGCTGTCGATCGATCCACCGAGCTTCACCGGGACTATTTCGAAATCCACTCCAGCCTTCGCACTCTTTTTGACCACGAAGTTGCTGTCATAGGTATATTTCTGAATGAAGGCGTAGGGCGCGCCGGCAACAGCCACGTTCACTTCACGTACCACTTGGCCAAGCCAGAGGGAGAACCCGGCATCTTGATATTCGCCACCCACGGTCTGGCATGCCAGTTCATTATAGCCACTGAGGATGATGCCGAAGTCGATCGTGCTGTTGTTGGTGAGTGTGGCCTCTCTAGAGGCCGTCAGGCTTGGCGATACGCTTCCTACAGAAATCGGGATTCCCGCCGATACATGACCGGAGAGCGTGGTTCCTTCGACGATATTCACATTCAGGCCTACGACGGCAACTGACTCCAGCAGCCCACTTCGTCCCTGGGTGTCGCTCGCCAAAGCATTCGAGATGCCGCATTTCAATGTGTTGATAACGCCGGACAGCGGAACGACAGGCGTCGACTTCGGGACTTCAGCGAATTGCTTTGAACTACAAGCGACCAGCGAAAGCTCCGAGACCCCGACGAAGCCGAGCGCAGCAATCCGTAATGCAAAATTTTGCACTTTGGTCTTTCCCCGATTTTTCTTACTTATACAATGCAGATGCGTATTGCTTGTTGTTGCTTTCCAAGAACGGCAGTTGTGCCCCCCGCCGAACCAGCAAACTCTGCTCAATCCCAAGTATCTTCCGCACGCTCGCCAGCGCCGCCTCATTCACCTCGATATAGGCGACGATGTACCATTCGCCGTTTTCTTCCCTGGCCATGCCCATCGGCTCGGCGCGCCATTTGAGGGCGCCGTGGTGCGGCATGAAGTAGGTTTCCTGGATGCCGCCGACGGCGCTGAGGCCTTCGTCGAGAGCGTATTCCATCACCGCGCAGCACAGCTGCGTCAGCGTGCCCCTCAGTCCAGCAGTGCGCCCGATTTTTCGCACATGTGAGAAAAAACCTCCGAGACCATATGCGGCTCGCTCGTTGGGATCAATCGAGCCGAAGTCACTACGCGATCGTCTTCAATGCCTAGCAGGTATGTCGCCGCGTCTGTATCGAATTGATCCAGCTCGCGACCATCCGGGCTCGGAGGGCGCCAGCGTTTTTGATGCACGAAGAAATCGTGCCGCCGGCGCAGAAACTCGTCGAATTCGTTTTCGTAAAGATGCTTGTTATGCGCATTGACTACGTGGGCCGTTATCATGGCGCGATCCCCCGATCGTTCTCGCAGGGATACTCGCAGTCGCGCTAATATACGTCACCTGTCCGATGGGACAGTTGACGCGTTTAGGGATGGATTAGGCGCCGGCGCACCGCCTCGACGACCGCTTGCGTGGTCGTTGCGACGCCAAAAGCCTCGCGAGCCCGTGTCGAGTGCCATTTGACCGTACGCTCGGTCAGGCCGAGGATCTGCGAGGTTTCCGATGAGGTCTTGCCGGCCGCGGCCCACAAGAGCACCTCTTTTTCGCGGTCGGTCAGCACGCCCTCATGGTCGTCATCGTCATTGGCCAAGGCCTGGATCGACATGCCCGCGTAGACCGCCATCGTCACCAGTTGCACCTGATGGCGCGGCGACAGGGTGCAGGCCTTCGCGGAAGAGGCAAACGACAGCACGGATTGCCAATGGTGAACGCTAAGCATCGGTACGGCGAAGCCGCTACAGATGCCGAACTCCGTCGCCTCGCCGGCAACGCGTCGTGAGCCCTCCGTATCCGACCACTTTGCCGGGACTTCGGACCAGAGGAACGGCTTCAAGGTCTTTGCCGAGTAAACGCAAACGCCGTCGACGGCGGCATGCTCGGCCTCGACATAGCGCTCGAACCAGCCGGCCGGCCAGCCATTCAGTTCGACCATCGGTGCAAGCTTCTGCCCGCCAAGCGGCACACCGCTCAGGATAAGGTGCTCGAAGCCGAGATTTCGCACGGTTTCGAGCAAGTCGCCCAGCAGCGGCCCGGTGGCTGTGTGCTTCCTGCAGCGTTCGACAAAGTCGAACACGTCTGAATCGATCATGACAGAGACCCCCCGTCTCCACGCCCGAAAACAAAGCTTATCTTAAATTAGTGACTTCGAATATCCCAATAAGTGCGTCCACCACGCAGGACGCGCGGACCAAAATCAGCTAAATCAGCCAGACGTGATCAGCGAAGCAGGACCCAAGCATGACGCCATCATTGCCGAAACGAAACGAGCCGTTCCGGGCCGGCGAAACCGCGCTGCTGCTGGTCGACATGCAACGGGTCTGGCTGGAGCCGGGTGCTGATCCGGCGCATCCGGAGCGCGGTCCCGATCACTATTTCTACCGGCAGACGGCGTCGCAAACGATCCCCAACCAGGAGCGCCTGCTGGCGGCGGCGCGGGCCAACGGCGTCGAGGTGATCCACACGATCATCCAGAGCCTGACCGAAGACGGCCGCGACTGCTCGCTCGACCACAAGCTGACGCCGATCCATATCGCGCCGAGCCGGCCGGAAGGCCTGCCGGTGCCGTCGCTGGCGCCGGTCGGCGACGAGATCATGCTGCCGAAGACATCGTCGGGCGTCTTCAACTCGACCAACATCGACTATGTCTTGAAAAACCTCGGAGTGCGTTATCTGATCGTCGCCGGCATCATGACCGACCAGTGCGTCGACATGGCGGTGCGCGATGCCGCCGATCGCGGCTATCTCGTCACCTGCGTATCGGATGCCTGCGCCGCCGCCTCGCAGGAGCGTCATGACGGCGCGCTCGAGGCTTTCGGTGGCTATTGCTGGGTCACTGATACCGCCACCGTTACGGGCCGTTTCGAAGCCTTGGGAAAAGCTGCATGACATCGACCGTCGAACCGCTGGTTGCCGTCGTCACCACCGATCTTTCGGCGATCACGCGCGGCCGCTCGGTCGTCGAAAGCAAGCTACAGAAGATCGCCGCGACCGGCGTCGGCTGGCTGCAGGCCAACCTGTCGCTGACGCCGTTCAACTCGATCGTCGATCCCAATCCGTGGGGCTCGTCAGGCGATGTGCGGCTCGTTCCCGATCTCAACGCGCGGTTCCGCACGGCGCTGACCGGATCGGCGACGCCTTTCGACATGGTCGCCGGCAACATCGTCGAACTCGACGGCAGCCCGTGGGTCGGCTGTACGCGGACCATGCTCAAGGATGCGCTGGCGGAGTTGAAGACAGCGGCCGGGCTTTCCGTCATCGCCGCCTTCGAGCATGAATTCCATATCGAGGGCGAGTTCACACCGGCTCATTCGATGTCGTTGGCCGCACTGCGCCGCGCCGACCCGTTTGCCGCCAATCTGATGGCGGCGCTAGCGGAAGCCGGCGTCGCGCCCGAAGTGGTGATCGCCGAATTCGGCACCGACCAGTTCGAGGTGACGTGCGAGCCGGCCGATGCGCTTGCCGCGGCCGATCGCGCCGTCGCCATCCGCGAGATCACGCGCGAAGTCGCGCGATGCGCCGGCTGGCGGGCGAGCTTCGCGCCCAAGATCGCTCCGGATGCCGTCGGCAACGGCGTCCACATCCATTTCAGTTTCGTCGACGAGGCCGGCAAGCCGGCGACCTACGACCCGGCCCAGCCTGGCGGCCTTTCCAGCCGTGCCGCTTCGTTCTGTGCCGGTGTGCTGCGCCACCTGCCCGCGATCACCGCCATGACGGCGGCGAGTGTGTCGTCCTACTACCGGCTGAAGCCGCATAGCTGGAGCTCGTCCTACACCTGGCTTGCCGATCGCGACCGCGAGGCGAGCCTGCGCATCTGCCCGACGGTGACGATCGGCGGGCGCGATCCGGCGCGGCAGTACAACATCGAATACCGGGCGGCCGACGCCACCGGCAATCCCTATTTGTCGCTGGCGGCGATCGTGCGCGCCGGGCTGGAGGGGCTGAAAGCCAAGCTGCCGGCGCCGCCGCTGGTCTCGGGCGACCCGATACAGATGAGCGTTGCCGAGCGCAAGAAGCTTGGCCTCGTGCGGCTGCCGGAAACGCTGCCGATGGCACTCGACGCGCTCGTCGCCGACAAGACCGTCACCGGATGGTTCGCGCCGGTGTTCGTCGAGACCTTTGTCGGCCTCAAGCGGCATGAGACCGAGCGCCTCGCCGGTCTCGACCCAGTGGCGGTCTGCGATCTCTACCGGACGCTGTATTGATGGCCGAGCCGCTTGCCAACGCCATCCTACCGGAAGGTTGGCCACCCGCGGTCGACGCAATCAACGAAACGGGGCGTTCCGATATCGTTCTGATATGCGAGCATGCGTCCAATCATATCCCGGCCGAGTATGCGCGTCTCGGTCTCGACAGCCGCCATTTGCAGCGCCATATCGCCTGGGATATCGGCGCCGCCGCAGTGACCCGCGCTCTGTCGAAGCTGCTCGATGCTCCGGCTTTCCTCAGCTCCTATTCGCGGCTTTTGATCGATCTCAACCGGCCGCTTGGTTCCAGCGGCAGCATTCCGGTGCAATCCGAGGACACCGGCATCCCCGGCAATGTCGGCCTCGATCCGGAGGAGCGAAGCCGGCGTGCCGAAATCATGTTCGCGCCGTTTCATGACCGCGTGGCCGCCCATCTCGACGACCGGTCGAAGCAGGGCAGACCGACGCGGATCGCAACGATCCACTCCTTCACGCCGGTCTTCCTCGGCATTGCGCGGCCCTGGCACGCCGGCGTGCTTTACGACCGAGCAGTCGATTTCGGCCAGGCAGTGCTTGCCGGCCTGCGCGCCGACAGTGCGCTCAACGCCGCGGCAAACGAGCCCTACGTGATCAGCCGTGACGGCGACTACGCCATACCGGTCCATGGCGACGATCGCGGCATTCCCGCGGTCCTCATCGAGATCAGGCAGGACCTGCTGGCCGGCCGCTCCGGCATCGAGGGATGGGCGAAGCGGCTGGCCACAGCGTTACCGGCGCAGACAAAGGCTTTATGAACAAGCTCGGCTGCTCGAGCGCAACACGAGATGGCACCCGGTGAAAAGCCTCCACCCGTCCTCAGGAGAAGATTTCCGCCAAGTCTTCGACGCTCGTGCCTTCCTTGACCTGGCGCAGCTCGACATAGCTGACGGCGATGGCAACGGAAAACACGACTTGCTCGACCGCGCGCGCCAGAGCGTCCAGGAAGAACACGAGCGGAATGCCTAAGTGGGATAGGACGCGGCCCACCGTGAAATTTGTTGCGACCAAAGCTACGAACAGGGGGAACCAGAGACTGAGCAGAGACCAACGGCTGCCCTTGGAAAGATCGCGGCTGCGGCCCAAACTCGCGAATACCCCCAGTTTTTCCTGAATCAGAACCGGTATCGCTACAACCCAGAGAACCAACAACAAAAATCCCGGAACGACGAGCAGCACGAGGCCGACTGTGAAGCCAATGTTGACAATCAGCGAAATGCCGATTGCCGGCAGCAGGAGTGCCACGGCCGTCCCGATGCAATCACGCATCGACGGCCGCTTGCCGCTCAAATCCTCGATGGCAGCGCGCGTCAAAGCCAC
Source organism: Mesorhizobium sp. M0998 (assembly GCF_040318885.1). Classification (NCBI taxonomy): domain Bacteria; kingdom Pseudomonadati; phylum Pseudomonadota; class Alphaproteobacteria; order Hyphomicrobiales; family Phyllobacteriaceae; genus Mesorhizobium; species Mesorhizobium sp. M0998. The sequence continues at coordinate 30,682 of NZ_JAMYND010000004.1, read as the reverse complement.
CTCCAGCAAGGACATGAGGACAATATAGCCGATCGCGCCAACCACCGTGAGCGCGACCCGTTGAACCGAGAATTCCGGGCCGCCATGCTCGACATTCGTAACGGTATTCCTGAACCAGAGCGCAAATACGAATCTCGGCAGGGCGGAGAAAATCAAGGCAAGCCCTAGGCAAAGAACGGGATTGCGTCCGATGACGGCAAAGCTGTCGTTGAAAACCCTGCCGATGCGAAATTTGTCGGGCTGTTCCAGCGTTATTGACGCCACGATATTACCTATCCAGTCCAGACCGATCCTGACGCGATGAAGGCAGCAAATCCCTTGCCGCTACGAGAAGATTTCCGCCAAGTCTTCGACGCTGGTGCCTTCCTTGATTTGTCTCAGCTCGACATAGCTAACGGCGATGGCAACCGATATTACCGTCGACACGACCGTTGACACAACGGCGCTTCCAATCGCGCCCACAATCAGGCCAACGGTCGAGAGGCTGCCGGTAAGGGCGAAAGCCAATCCAAACACCAAAGCGAATGCCATTTGGAAGGCAATCGCCACCAAGAACAGAATCAGCAAAAGGCCGAATAGTGACCAGCGGCTGCCCTTCGTCAGGGCGCGGCTCCGCGACATCGAGCCAAACACGCCAAGGCGCTCCTGGATCAGCACGGGTACGGAAACCGATATACCAAGCAACCACATGATGCCGGGAACAAGCAGCATCACGAACGCGATGATCGTCCCGAAGATCGGGATAATCAGCCCTGCGACGGCAATCGCAACAACCCCGAGGACCATGACGAAAAAGACCACCAGCCCGATCCCAAGCGTCGGGAATATGCAGCGTAAAGCTATTTGGATGCAGTCACCGATTGCCGGGCGCTTGCCGTTCAAGTCTTCTATCGTCGCCCTCACCAGTGATGATTGAAACAACAAAGCCAGCACAAGATATATCAAGCCAAAAGCCACCGATATTAACGAGTTGCGTAGAATCGCCGAGGGATCGGCAACAGCCAGAGTTTCGGGACTAGCAATATTGATGTTGGCAAAATTGCTGTAATTCCAAAGGTTAAGCACCAGTGCCGGAAGGGCGGAAAAAAGAGCCGCTAGTCCGACCAACAGACCCGGATTGCGGCCGATAACCGCAAAACTGTTGCTGAAAACCCTGCCGATGCGAAACTTGTCCGACCGTTCCAATGTCGTTGAAACCATGATGCGTCCCCCGCTTAATCACCGCATATCGGCTGGTGATCCCCGCATTAAATGTGCCAACATTGGAGGTCGACGTCTAGTCCACTTGCAATTGTCTTGCCGCATTGCCAGTGTCGGCTGGGGAACCACAGGTTGCAGGGGAGAGGGTGGCGTTGGCACAGCCAGGCACAGCGGAAGCCGAACGGCTGACCAATCTGCACAAGCAGCTGATCGCCGATGAGTCGATCCAGTTCGACCTGCCGGCCTATGTGCCGCCGAAGCCGCCCGAGTGGCTGAAGCCGCTGCAGGATTTTTTGTCGTGGCTCGGTCCCTACATGATCTATCTGTTCTGGGGGGCGGTGATATCGGGGGTCGCAATCATCCTGCTTCTGGTCTTCCTTGAGGTGAAAGGCATCGCCTGGCGGCTGCCGTGGCAGCGCGCTCGACCCGAAGTCGAAGACGAAGAAGCCTGGCGCCCCGACGCCGGCGCCGCGCAGATCCTGTTGTCGCAAGCGGATGCGCTGGCTGCACGCGGCGACTATGACGAGGCGGTTCACCTTTTGCTTCGGCGCAGCGTCGCCGATATTGCCGGCCGGCTGCCGGACTTCCTGCGCCCGTCGCTCACCGCGCGCGACATCGCCAATGCCCCTTCCCTGCCGGGAAGGGCGCGCCATGCGTTTACCGAGATCGCCCGCATTGTCGAGGCGGCGCTGTTCGCGCGCCGGCCGGTCGGCGCGGAAGGCTGGCGGCAGGCGCGCGGCGCCTATGAACGTTTCGCCTTCCGGGATGCCTGGACGTGAGTGCACCGGCGGTCGAGGCACAGGAGCCGTTCAATCGAAAGACACTGTTTTGGGGGATTTTCGCCAGCCTCCTTGCGGCAGCCGGTTTCTTCCTGCTGTCCACCTATGCTCCCGATTTCCGGCAACCCGGCAATGGCGGCGCCACGCCGCTGTCGAAAAGCGGCGTCGGCTACGCCGGCCTGGCGGAATGGCTGCGGCTCACCGGCGAAGCGCCCTTGATGGCGCGGACCGAAGACGATCTTGCCAGAGATATACTGCTGATCGTCACCATCTCGCCCGACAGCGATCCCGAGGCGCTTGACCGCATTCTTGAGCTTCGCGATGACCGCGAGACTCTCTTCGTGCTGCCCAAATGGCAGACCTTGCCCCTCCAGCAGCATGAGGGATGGAAGATGAAAATCGAGCGTTTGCCCGACACCGTAGTCAACAATTGGCTCGGCCGGATCGCCAAGGCCAAGCTCGGTGTCGGCAGGAGCACCGTCGAGCAACTCGAGATCCGGGGCCATCTCGTCGCCGCGCCGCAAGACATGCAATGGGTTGCCGACGATCACCCGATCATTGCGGCAGGCAGCGGCAAGGCCGTCCTCGTCGAATTCCAAGACAAACCCTTTTTCATCCTGACCGACCCCGACCTAATCAACAATTCCGCGCTTGGAGATGCCGACAAGGCGGCCGCAGCGCGCGACCTGATCCAATGGCTGCGGCCTGGCAAGGGTCTGGTCATGTTCGACCTGACGCTGCACGGCGGGGCGCGGAAATATGACCTCGCCAAGCTTCTGGTCGAGCCGCCGTTCCTGGCGCTGACACTGACGATCCTGATCGCTGCGGCGCTGGCGTTCCTGCATGGCCTTGGCCGGTTCGGCCCGCCGCGTATCGACCAGCGCGCGATCGCCTTCGGCAAGCGTGCGCTGGTCGATACGACGGCGATGCTCATGCGGCGTGCCGGCCGGCTGGACGAGCTGGGAGGCCGCTATGCGGCCTTGATGCGGGTGCGCGCCGGCGCGCTGCTCGGCGCACCGCAAGGGTTGCAAGGCAAAGCGCTCGACCACTGGCTCGACTCTCGCGATAAGGAGCAAGCCGGCGGCTTCACGACGCGCTCGCAAGCGGCCGGCGAGGCGAAGAATCTGACGCAGATGCAACAGGCAGCAGAACGGCTGCATGACTGGACGGCAAGGAGGCTCGGTGAACGTCGATGATGTGAAGGCCCTGGCGACACGGATCAGGGAAGAAGTGGCCAAGGCGATCACCGGGCAGCACGATACGGTCGACCTGATGCTGACCGCCTTGTTTGCGGGCGGGCATATCCTGCTGGAAGGTCCTCCGGGCACGGCCAAGACCATGACCGCGCGCTGCTTCGCCCAGGCGCTTGGGATCGCCTACGGGCGGATCCAGTTCACGCCGGACCTGATGCCCGGCGATATCGTCGGGTCGAACATCTACAACTTCCAGACCGGGCAGTTCACGCTGACGCGCGGCCCGATCTTCTGCGATCTCCTGCTTGCCGACGAAATCAACCGCACGCCGCCCAAGACGCAGGCCGCACTGCTCGAGGCGATGCAGGAGCATGCGGTCACCTTCGACGGCACCACGCATTCGCTCGGCCGCAATTTCATGGTCGTCGCGACCCAGAATCCGATCGAGCACCAGGGCGTCTATCCGCTGCCGGAGGCGCAGCTCGACCGCTTCCTGTTCAAGCACCGCGTCAGCTATCCCGGCCCCGAGGAAGAACGAGCCATCATCGTCCATCATGGCGGCGGCTCCGCCTCGCACGACATCGCGCAATATGGCATCGAGGCGCAGACGGATCGCGAAACGCTGCAGGAGGCCCTTGAAGTCGTCGGCTCCGTCACCCTTGTCGACGATGTCGTCGGCTACATAGCGGCGCTGGTTCGGGCTACGCGCGAAAATGCCGATCTGGAGGTCGGGGCCAGTCCGCGCGCCGGCGCCATGCTGGCGCGGGCGGCGCGTGCCCGGGCGGCGCTGGACGGACGCGCCTATGTGATCCCCGACGATGTCAAGGCGCTGGCGGTGCCGGCGCTGCGTCATCGCGTCATCCTTTCGCCTGCCGCACAGATCGATGGCCGGCTGGTCGAGCAGATCGTCTCCGACCTGGTCGACCAGACGGAAGCACCACGTTGATCTATCCCAGCGGCCGAGCGGTATGGGCAGCTGCGGCCGGCGCGGTGCCGGCCTTCCTGGTCGCGCTGGCATTGCCGTCGTTCTGGTATCTGGGATTGCTGTGGAGTTGCCTGCTGCTTGCCTTCCTGGCGGTGGATGCCGCGGCCGGACGCGGACGGGCATCGCTGAATGCCAGCATCGATGCGCCGCAGCAGGCCGGTGTCGGCGGCGAGTTCAGCGTGCAAATCACCGCCCGTCACTCGGGGCCGTGCGCCGCGGAGGCTCGCGTCGGCCACGATGCACGTCTGGCGCCGGTGGACGGCAGCGGCGGCGCCTTGCTGCCAATCGCCGGAGGCGGGTCGCTCAACCTCCGCTTCCAGGCGCTGCGGCGCGGCGTCGCCAGCTTCGACCGTCTCTGGGTGCGCTGGCGCGGGCCGTTCGGGCTGGTCTGGAACCAGGTCGTGCTGCCGGTGGAAAGCAAGGTTGCGGTGCTGCCCGACGTCAGCAGCGCCCGCGGCGAGGCGATCACGCTGCTGCAACATGCGGCGCTTGCCGAAGGCCATGCGCAGCGCCGCGCCGGTCAAGGCCGCGAGTTCGACGCGCTCAAGGACTACCAGCCGGGCATGGGCCGGCGGATGATCGACTGGAAGCGCAGCGCCCGCCACGGCAAGCTGTTGGCGCGCGAGTTCCGCATCGAGGAGAACAACAACATCGTGCTGGCCATCGACAGCGGACGCCTGATGTGCGAACCGGTCGACGGGGTGCCGAAGGTGGACCGGGCGGTGACGGCCGCCCTGCTGTCGGCATTCATCGCGCTGAAGGGCGGTGACATGGTCAGCCTGTTCGGCTTCGATGCAAGGCCGCGCGTTTCGAGCGGCGCGGTGCGCGGCCCCGCCAGCTTTGCGATGATCCAGAAACGGGCCGCCGAGATCGACTACTCCAGCGAGGAGACCAATTTCACGCTGGCATTGACGACGCTGGCGGCGCGGCTCGACCGCCGCTCGCTGGTCATCATCTTCACCGATTTCGTCGATCCGATCAGTGCGGAATTGATGCTGCGCACCGTGGGCCGGCTCACCGAACGGCATCTCGTGCTGTTCATGATGATGAAGGACACCGAACTGGAGAGCCTGGCCGACCTGCCACCACGCTCCGGCGAGGATGTTGCCCGCGCGGTCGTTGCCGGAGGGCTCTTGCGCGAAAGGCAGGTCGTCATCGGCCGGCTGCGCCTGCTTGGGGCGCATGTGATCGAAGCCGACCACAACCGGCTCGGTCCGGCGCTGGTCGAGCGCTATCTGCAGTTCAAGCAGGAGGATTTGCTGTGACGGCGCCGGTACGCGGCAATGCGGAGCGCGGCGACGCGGTACGCCAGTCGCTGGCCAGCTTCCGCCGCGAGCGCGAGGCCGACTGGAAGGCATTCGAGGCGCTGCTGGCGCGTGTCGAGAAGCGTGCGCCGCGGACGCTTTCCGAAGAGGAGCTGCTGTCGCTGCCGCTGCTCTATCGATCGGCGCTGTCTTCCCTGTCGGTGGCGCGCGCGACATCGCTCGACAATGCGCTGGTCGGCTATCTCGAAGCGCTGTCGCTGCGCGGTTATTTCTATCTCTACGGCGCGCGCCGCGGGCTGCGGCAGCGCCTCGCCGATTTCTTCCTGCATGACTGGCCCGAAGCCATTCGCGATCTGTGGCGCGAGACATTGGCGTCGGTCGCGCTGATGGTGATCGGCATTGGTGCAGGCGCCTGGCTGGTGGCATCCGACAAGAGCTGGTTCGACGCGATCATCCCGCCCGGCCTCGCAGGAGGCCGCGGCCCCGACACCTCGGCCGAGCTGCTGCGAGGCATGCTTTATGATGGCGACAATGGCTTTCTCTCAGGCTTTGCCGCCTATCTGTTCACGCACAACGTCCAGGTCGCAATCCTGGCCTTCGCCCTTGGCTTCGCCTTCGCGGTGCCGACGGTGCTGCTGATGCTGTACAACGGCTGCATGATCGGGGCGTTGTTCCAAGTCTATTGGTCCAAGGGGCTTGGCATGGAGCTCGGCGGCTGGCTGGCCATCCACGGCACCACCGAATTGTTCGCAATCTCTTTGGCCGGCGCGGCAGGCATGCGCATCGGCACCAGCATCGCCTTTCCCGGCGAATTGACACGCATGGCGGCAGCGGCTCGCGCCGGACGCATCGCCGCGAACGCCATGGTCGGGGTCTCGGTCATGCTGCTGTTTGCCGGGCTGCTCGAGGGCATTGGCAGGCAGACCATCACCAGCGACGTCACGCGCTACGGCATTGGCGGGGGCATGCTGGTGCTGTGGATCGGTTATTTCTACCTGTTCCGGGCGGTGCGGCATGGCGATCGTTAAACGCGCCGCCTTCGCGGCTATACGGCCGCTGATCACGCCCGAAGGCGTCGATCTCCGGATAAAGTTGGCCGACGCCGGCACGCGGGCCTCCGCCTTCCTGCTCGACATCGTGTTCATCGCCGCGGCGGCAATCGTGATCACGATCGTCGCGCTGTTCGGGGTGGGAGGCCTTGGCAGCGAGGGATTTCAGCCGCTCTTCGTCGTCTGGATCATCCTGATCTTCTTTCTGCGCAACGCCTACTTCATCGTCTTCGAAGCGGGCCGGCGCGCGGCTACGCCCGGCAAGCGGATCGTCGGCATCCGGGTCGCGTCGCGCAGCGGAGACGGCCTGTCGATCGACCAGGTCATCGCCCGCAACCTGATGCGCGAGATCGAGGTGTTCCTGCCGCTGTCGATCATCGTTGGACGCAGCGGGACCGACCTCGCCGACACGCTGACGACGGTGTTCGGACTGGTGTGGACGCTGCTGTTTGCCTTGTTCCCGCTGTTCAATCGCGACCGCATGCGGATCGGTGATCTGTTGGCGGGGACCTGGGTGGTAGAGGCGCCGAAGCGCGCCTTGCTTGAAGACCTGTCGGCACGACAGGATCCGGCGGCCGGCGCCTTCCGGTTCAGCCACGCCCAGCTCGATGCCTACGGGATTGCCGAACTCCACAAGCTGGAGGAGGTGCTGCGCCGCGATGACTATTTCGCCCTGCGGACAGTGGCCGAAACGATCGGACGCAAGATCGGCGCGGCACCCCAAGCCCATGACGCACGCGCGTTCCTGACGGCTTACTACGGCGAGCTACGGGCGCATCTCGAACGCAAGCTGCTGCTCGGCAACCGCAGGGCCGACAAGCATGCGCGGTAGCAGTTGCCGAACAGGCGCAGCTAGCGAGAAGCATCGGTGCTGCCCCTCATCCGCCTGCCGGCACCTTCTCCCCGTATAGTGACGGGGAGAAGGGAGATAGACGCAATGTCGACCACTATTCCGCAACGCTGCCAGTTTGCGAAACCATCTGCGATAGCGTCTTTCTCCCCGTCACTATACGGGGAGAAATGCCCGGCAGGGCAATGAGGGGCGGCGCCGACGAACCTGATGAGCCCCTCTCATGAACCCCGGTTCAAATGCCACCCTCCCCTATCCCACCCACTTCTCATAATCGGACACCAGCAGATGCAGCGGTTCCGTGTCCTCGTCGATGTCCGCGAAGCGGCCGATTGGTTCGCGAAAGACGTTGTCGGTGAGATCGTCGTTGACGGTCGAGACCTCGCCGATCAGCACGTCCTTGCCCTCGGCCCAGAAGGCATGCCAGACACCCGGCAGCAAAGTGACGCTCTGGCCTGGGTCGAGCTTCAGCAGTCCACCCGCAGGTAGTCTGTGGATGGTTCCATCGACAGGCACCGATACTTCGGCCTTCGGATCGATGCCGCCATCGCGATCATGCATGAACAGCTCCAGCACCAGTTTGCCGCCGCCGCGGTTGATGATGTCCTCCGCCTTGATGTTGTGGCGGTGCATCGGCGACAGCTGATCCTTGCGGGAGATCATGATCTTTTCGGCATAAAGCATGCCCATGCCCTTCTTCATGTCCTCGTAGCGGCCGTTGCGAACGGTGAACAGGAACAGGCCGAGCTCGTCGAATTTCTCCTGGCCGTAGTCGGTGATGTCCCAGCCAAGCCGCGACGAGAAGATTGCCGACGAATCCTGCCGGCGCGCCTTCATCTCTTCCGGCGACCAGTAGGCGAAGGGCGGCATGATGTAGCCGAACGAGCGGATGAAGGCGTCGGCGTCGCGGATGATATCGTTGATGGCGGAGCGTTTCATGATCGTGGTTCCTTCCCGTCGCTTTGCGAGCGCTAGAACGGTTCATCGTTTGACGGAACGCCGAACCGCTCTATCTTTCTTTGGACGCAATTCCGGACGGAAAACCGTTTCACACTTTTCCTGGGATTGCTCAAACCGCAATAGCCGAACGTCCATCCGGTGTCGATGCAAACTGCTGTCGCTGGCCCCATGACATGCGGTCCGATCAGGGCCATAAGGTCAACCAATTTTCCGATGGTGAGACCATGCGCAGCATAGACGACCTCGATACGCCGGCGATCCTGATCGATGCCGGCCGCGCCGAAGCCAATATCGCGCGGGCGCAGGCCCATGCCGACAGCCATGGGCTGAAGCTCCGGCCGCACATCAAGACCCACAAACTGCCCTACTGGGCAAAGAAGCAGATCGCGGCCGGCGCCGTCGGCATCACCTGCCAGAAGATCGGCGAGGCCGAGGTCATGGCCGACGCCGGACTGACCGACATCTTTCTGCCCTACAATATCCTCGGGCGGGCCAAGCTGGAGCGCCTCAAGGCGCTGCACGGCCGCGTAACCCTGTCGGTGACAACGGACAGCATGGACACGCTGATGGGGCTTGCCGCCACCTTTACCGATCCCGGCCACCGCCTGCCGGTGCTGGTCGAATGCGACACCGCCATGGGCCGCTGCGGTGTGCAGTCGGCCGGCGAGGCAGTCGCGCTGGCGAGCGAGATCAACAAGATCCGGGGGCTCGTCTTCGGCGGCTTGATGACCTACCCGGGGGTCGGCCGCGCCGCCGAGACCGAGGCGCGGCTGGCCGAAGCGCAGCAAGCACTTGCCGCAGCCGGCCTTGCTTGCGAGCGCATCTCCAGCGGCGGCACACCCGATATGTGGCGTTCCGGCGAGCATAGCGTCGTTACCGAATACCGGCCCGGCACCTACATCTATCTCGACCGCTACCAGGTCGCCAAAGGCGTCGGCAGCCTCGACGATTGCGCACTGACGGTGCTGTCGACGGTGGTCAGCCACCCAACGCCGACACGCGCCATCCTCGACGCCGGCAGCAAGGCCCTGTCCAGCGACACACTGGGGCTCGCCGATTTCGGTGAGCTGCTGGGCATTTCAGGCGCAAGGGTGACCAGCCTCAGCGAAGAGCACGGCAACGTCACGCTGTCAGGCGGCGCCGAGCTTCGCATCGGCGAGCGCGTGCGCGTCGTGCCCGACCATTGCTGCGTCGTCACCAACCTGTTCGACGAGGTGCATCTGATCGAAGGCGACAAGGTGCTGGAAACGCTGCCGGTGGCAGCACGCGGGCGGATGGGGTGAGTCCAGCTGGAGCGCGTGCGCTTCAGGTACAAAATCCTTCAAACGCTGGAGGGACAGCACCCCCCCTCTGGCCTGCCGGCCATCTCCCCCTCAAGGGGGGAGATCGGTAGCTTCGCCTCTCTTTCAACATTCGCGATTGGCGAAACGATACGTGACATTCAATCTCCCCCCTTGAGGGGGAGATGTCCGGCAGGACAGAGGGGGGCGCGAAGGAACTCGACGGCGGTCAGTTAGCCTGCCTCGCGGCAACCCGCCGCATCGAAATGACGCGGCGGCGCCAGATCTCGGTGCGCATCGCCGTTAGGTGCAGCGCGAAGAAAAGCACGCTGAAGCCGAGTGCCATCACCAGCAATGGCCACAACAGGCTTGGGTCGATGGTCGGGCCGCCGAGCCGGAACACCGACGCCGGCTGATGCAGCGTGTTCCACCAGTCGACCGAAAATTTGATGATCGGAATGTTGATGAAGCCGACCAGGGTGATGATGGCGGCGGCCCACGCGGCGCGCCCGGCATCGTCGAGCGCGCGGGTCAGCGCGATGATGCCGAGATACATCAGGAACAGGATGAAGACCGAGGTCAACCGCGCGTCCCATACCCACCAGGTGCCCCACATCGGCTTGCCCCAGATCGAACCGGTGATCAGTGCAAGGGCGGTGAAGACGGCGCCGATGGGTGCCGCCGATTTCAGCGCCACGTCGGCCAGCGGATGGCGCCAGACCAGCGTGCCCAGTGCCGAGACCGCCATCAGCGTGTAGCACATCATGGCGAGCCAGGCGAAAGGCACGTGGATATACATGATGCGAACGGTGATGCCTTGCTGGAAGTCCTCGGGCGCCGTGAAGCTCATGTAGAGGCCGACAGCGAGGACGATGGCGGCAACGCTCGCCAGCCACGGCACGACCTTGTCGGCCAGCCCGACGAACCGCGTCGGGTTGGCAAGGTCCATCCAGCCGGAGAGGCGTGAAGTCGTGTCGCTCATGCCGCCTTACATAGACCGCCGGCGGAGTTGCGGCAACCGCAGCGGCGGTACGGCGTCTCCCGTTCTCCCCGTGAACGGCGGGGCAAGTTGTGTGCGTCAAGTTCTGCAAAATGGCGTGGCATTGCGTTGACGTTGGCGTGTCCGCCGCGCAGCCCCCGTGTTTAGCGGAGCGGCGGACACAATCGCATTTGGATTCTTACGAAGATGGACCCCCACCCTAACCCTCCCCACAAGGGGGAGGGAACGCTGCCGCATGCCCTTACTTCCCCTTTTGGCGCCGAAAGGCAGGCAAATTTGCCGAGGTCAGCGCCAACGGAAGTCTCCCTCCCCCTTGTGGGGAGGGGTTAGGGGTGGGGGTACATCGTAGAGCGAAAGCCTCGGCTCTCCACCTGCGATGGCGCTGCCCCCCCTTGTGGTTCCCATAGGGGAGAAGGCAAGCCGCCCTGCTCAAGCGGCTTCGTTCACCGGACGGCTGAGGCGGCGGACCTCCTCGTCGTTGAGCAGGCCGCCGGCGCGCAGCAGGCTGGCGAAGCGACCGTTGCGCAGCGACAGTTCGGTGAACCCGCCCATCTCGACCACCCGGCCCTTGTCCATGAACACGACCAGATCGGCGTCGCGAACGGTGGTCAGGCGGTGGGCGATGATGAAGGTGGTGCGGCCGCGCCGCAATTCGTCGATGGCGTCCTTGACGCGGTCTTCCGTCTCGACGTCGAGCGCGCTGGTCGCCTCGTCGAGAACCAGGATGGGCGCGTCCTTCAGCACGGCGCGGGCGATCGCGATGCGCTGGCGCTCGCCACCGGACAGCTGTCCGCCGCGTTCGCCGACGACCGTGTCGTAGCCCTCGCTCTTTGACAGGATGAAATCCTGCGCGGCGGCGGCATTGGCCGCGGCATGGACCTCGTCATAGCTCGCCTCCGCACGGCCGACGCGGATGTTGTCCTCGATCGAGCGGTTGAGCAGGCCGGCATCCTGGAAGACGGTGGCGATCGAATGGCGCAGCGACTTGCGGGTCACCGTGCGGGTGTCGATGCCGTCGATCAGGATACGGCCGCTGGACGGGGTGAAGACGCGCTGCAGAAGGTTGATGAGCGTCGTCTTGCCGGCGCCCGTCGGGCCGACGATGGCGACGGTCTGGCCGGCCTGGACCTCGAACGACGCGTCGTCGACGCCCTGCCCGGAATTGCCGAACTCGAAGCAGACATTCTCGAAACGCACATGACCGGTGACGTTGACGAGATCGCGCAGCCCATCGGGCTCGGCGGCGTCGGATGCAGAGTCCTCGAGATGATAGAATTCCTCGAGCTTGGCGCGCGCCTCGGAAATCTGGTTGGCGAAGGCCGACATCTGGTCGAGCCGGGCAATCAGCAGCGTGGCAAAGCCGGTAAAGGCGATGACGTCGCCGATGCGCAACTGGCCGTGCGTCACCAGATAGGCGCCGATCAAGAGCACCACCATCATCGAAATCGTCGACGACAGGCGGTGCAGCGCGTTGGCCATCGCCCACCAGTCGAGCACCGGATTCTGTGCGTCGAGCAGGTTCTTGACGTAGCACTTCAGCGCCTCGGTCTCATGGCCGATGCGGTTGTAGCTCTGCAGGACGGCGACGTTGCTGACCGAGTCGGTCACATGCGCAAATACCTTGTGGTAGTGCCGCTCCACGGCCGCCTGGCCTTCCTTGGTGCGCCGCATCACCAGCCGTCCGATGCCGACATAGAGCGCGCCAAGCGCCAGCAGCACCATCGACATGCGGATATCCATGCTGAGCGCGGTGGGCACCAGCAGGACCAACGCAACCGCGGTCGACAGATGCTGCCGCATGAATTCCAGCCAGAGGCTGAACAAGGTCTCGACCGCGCGCAGGAGCGTGTGCAGGGAATTGGAGGTGCCGCGCTGATGATGCCAGGCAAGCGGCATGGTGATCACGCGCTCGAACGACTGGCAAAGAACCTCGCTGCGCCGCTGGTGGGCAAAGCGGTCGGCGCCGCGCGCCACCAGCACGAAGGCGATGATGTTGAACGCGCCGAGACCGGCCCACATTGCGAGCGTCGCGAATACCGAGCCGCGGTCCGAAATGGCATCGATCACCCGGCCGAACATGATCGGCTCGAGAATGGCGATAATGGCAAGCGCGACATTCGCCCCACAGATAAACGCAACGCGTTTCCTGTCGGCAGCGAGATAACCAAGGGCTCGCCAGTAGATTTGCAGAAGTGACACTTCAGCTACTCCGCCAATTATTTATGGTGCAGTGCGTCATTTTTTGACTCGTATCGGTTGACGCGTCGCAAAACAATGCTCGTCTAGCTCTTCCGTTCCCATTCCGCGAACAAAAGATGACGACGCTTCGAAATTTGCCGTGATCGTCTAACAGTTTGAGATAAAAGGTGAAATGTCAGCGTTGCGGCAAAATCATGGCAGCTGGAAAGCACTGCCACAATTTTAATCAGCAAGACCCTGGGCACGACGTCTAAAGTCGTGTGCAGGCATTCAGCAAGGTCAAACGCAAATATAACCGGTAGAGGCACTTGGAGCGCCCGTGCGTGCCCTGGGAACGCTAAGCGACGCTCCAAGCCCTTGAATCTAGGCCGGTATTCTGACGACCACCTCGGCACTATCTCCGGCTTTTGGCTCGAAGGACGAAGATTTGGTCTTCGTGCCATTCACTTCAAGTGAGATGGCCCGGGCCTTTTTGTCGCGGACGACGCGTACCTTGATCTCGGCGCCCAGCATCTTCAGAGTTGCCGAATAGCCGTCCCAATGGCTGGGAAGTCTCGGCGTGAACTGGAGGCGCTGTCCGCGGCGCTCTATGCCGAGAATGCTCTCGACCGCGGCGCGATAAAGCCAGCCCGCCGACCCGGTATACCAGGTCCAGCCGCCGCGGCCGCCCTTGTCTTGCCCGGAATAAACATCGGCCGCGACGACATAAGGTTCCACGCGGTAGCGCTCCGCCGCGGCTTCATCGAGAGCATGGTAGACCGGATTGAGCATTGAAAGGCAGCGGTAGGCATCGTCGGTGCGACCCATCTCGGCCAGCGCAATGACGAACCATGTCGCCGCGTGCGTGTATTGGCCGCCGTTTTCACGGACCCCCGGCGGATAGCTCTTGATGTAGCCCGGGTCCTTTTCCGTCTTCGAGAAGGGCGGGGTGAACAGTTTGACGATGTTGAGGTCGTCGTCGACGAGCGCTTTCATCGCCTGCGCCATTGCCGTGGTCGACCGCGCAGGGTCGCCCTCGCCCGAAAGCACGCTCCAGGACTGGGCGATCGAATCGATCTTGCACTCGTCCGACTTGCGCGAGCCGAGCGGCGTGCCGTCGTCGAAGCTGCCGCGCCGATACCACTCGCCATCCCAGGCGGTGCTTTCCAGCGCCCGCTTCAGCACCTCGGCGTGCTTCGTCCAGGCCTGCACGCGCTTGGCATCGCGCTCCGCCTTGGCGACAGCGGCAAAGTCGTCCAGCGTCTTCAGCAGGAACCAGCCCAGCCACACGCTCTCGCCCTTGCCGTGCTCGCCGACGCGGTTCATGCCGTCGTTCCAGTCGCCGCCGAGGATCAGCGGCAGCCCGGCTGGGCTGCTGCGCTTGACGGCAAGATCGAGCGCCCGCGCGCAATGGTCGTAGAGCGAGGCTGTCTTCTTCGAGATTTCCGGGATGAAGAAAGCATCGTGCTCGCCTTCGCCCAGCGCCTGCCCTTCGATGAAGGGCAGTTGCTCCTTCAGGATCGCGGTGTCGCCGGTCACCAGCAGGTAACGGGCCGTGGCGTGGGCCAGCCAGACCACGTCGTCCGAGATCATGGTGCGGACCCCGGCCTCGGTGCGCGGCAGCCACCAATGCTGTACGTCGCCTTCGGGAAATTGCCGCCGCGCCGCGTTGAGGATCTGATCGCGCGCCAGCTTGGGGTCATGCGCCAGCAAGGCCAAGGTATCCTGCAACTGATCGCGGAAGCCGAAGGCACCGCTCGCCTGATAGAACGCAGAGCGGGCACGGATGCGGCAGGCCAGACTCTGATAGGGCAGCCAGTGATTGACCATGGCGTCGAGTGCCTTGTCCGGCGTCTCGACCTGGATGGTGTCGAGAAAGCCGCGCCATGTGCGCTCGTTGTCGGCCAGCCGCTGATCGAAATCCCTGGAGCGATGGGTCTGCACCAGCGCGCTGGCCTCCTCGGGTGAGGCCGCGTCGCCGAGCAGCCAGAGCAGCGTGACGTCGCCGCCGGCAGCGATGTCGATGTCGCGTGCGAGGGCCGCGCAGGGATCGTCGCCGGCCTCTACACGGCCCGACAGGCCGGCGCCGCTCAGCACGGCATGCGGAAACTCGCTCGTGCCTTGCCTGCCGATGAACTCGCCGCGATCGGCGGTGACCGAATGCACAGCACCGTCGGCGGCCAGAAAGGCGATCCGCTCGCCGAAATCGAGCCCATAGGGATTTTGCGCCAGCAATGCACCGGTTGCGGCATCCCTCGACGGAACGATGCTTGCAGCGGTGCGCGAGCGATGGCCGCCAAGAACCCATTCCGCATAGGCGTAGACGCGCAGCCGCATCGGCACCGAACCCGAATTCTGGATGCGCAGCCGCGATATCTTCACCGGATCGACGGGATCGACGACATGGGTCAGGTCCATCGACAGGGGCCCGCGTTTTGAGCGGAGCGTCGAAAAACCCTGCCCGTGCCAGGTTTCGTAGGTCATTGTCGGATCACGCACCACGGCAGCCATTGGCGAGAACGCCCTGCCACTGGCGTGATCGTAGATGTAGATGCCCTCGCCCGGCCGGTTGGTGACCGGATCGTTCGACCATGGCGTCAACTGATAGTCGCGGCTGTTGCGGCTCCAGGTGAAGGCAGCGCCTTCAGCCGAAATATGGAACCCGAACGATGGGTTGGAGATGACGTTGATCCACGGCTGCGGCGTCGTGCGCCGGCCGGCAAGACGCACGACGTAGTGGCGTCCGCCGCCGTCGAAGCCGCCGAAACCGTTCCATTGGTCGAGCCCGCTGCCGTCGACGCGGCCCTCGATCAGTGCCTGAGCGGCCGATGCTTGCGACGTCGGCACCGGCAATGACGGCTCGCGAAGTGCTGCAAGGTCTGCCGGCTGGAGGGCGGCGTCCCGCGCCTGCAATGCCGCGGCCTCGGCGCGCTCGATCTGGTCGAAGATGGTGCCGTTGCGGGTATGCAGCACCACCCGAGCGACGGCGAGCAAGGTCCTGTAGGTCGTTTCCTCCATCAGATCGCGGCGCACCGCGAAGATGTGCTGGCGGGGTCCCAGCTCCTTGCCGCGCAATCGGCTGTTTTCGCACAGCGTCTCCACCGCGCGCTGCAGGTCCTGCACGTAGGATGACGCCTGCTCGTTGACGACGACAAAATCAATCATCATGCCGCGGGCGCGCATGTATTCCTGGAAGCGAAGCGCCTGGGCGACGATCTCCAGATCGGCGACATCGGCGATCCTGACCAGGAAAATCGGAAAATCGCCGGATATGCTGGTCGGCCACAGGCTGGACTGCCTGCCGAGCCCGGAGACGATGGATTCGCCCGGAAGGCGCAGGAACGGATCGGGATAGATCAGATAGCGCGCCAGCTTCTGCACATTGGCGGCGTCGGACAGGCTGAGGCCAAGGTGCCGGGTCTGCACCTGCGAGCGCGTCCAGGCGAGCATCGCCTGGCGGGCGAAGCTTTCGGGATGGTCGAGCCGTGCGACGGCGGCATCCAATTCGGCCCGATGGGTACCGACGACGGTCCAGAACGTCAGCGAAATCTTCTTGTTGGCCGGCACGCGCACCTGCCGGCGAAGCGATGCAATCGGATCCAGGGTGAAGCCGGAATGGCCGCCAAGCTTGGCGCCGGGATCAAAGGCCGCCGCTTCGGTGATGGTGCGGCCGCGGCCGATGAAGGCGCGCCTGTCGGTTTCCGCCTCGGCGTCTCGCGCCGATCCAGACGGGTCGGTGACGAAATGCACCATGGTGACGTCGGGTTCGTCCTTTTCGCGCTTGCGCCTGGTGGCGAAGATCGCGCCGTTGTTCGGCGCGATTTCGGTTTCCACGAACATCTTCGAAAAAGCCGGATGGGCATTATCCGAGGGCTCGGAGCCCAGCACCAGTTCGGCAAACGAGGTTACTTCGATATGCCGGTCGGCGGGGCCATCATTGTGGAGCGTCACCCGTCGGCCCTCACCATTGCCTTCCGAGATGACGATGCACTCGACTTCCGAACGCAGCGATCCAATCGATTTGACGAAGCTCGCCTTGTCGTCGGAGAACAGCGTCTGCGCACGCTCGCCGGCGGCGCGCTTCGGCTCGGCGGTGGCCGACCACCAGTCGCCGTTGCTGGCGTCGCGCAGGAAAATATAGGAACCAAGGCGGTCCTCGGTCGGATCCGGCTGCCAGCGCGTGACGGCAAGTTCGCCCCAGCGGCTGTAGCCGGAGCCGGTGGCGGTCACCATGACCGAATAGCGGCCATTGGACATGACACTGGTCGAGCGCAGCGCCTTGAGCGGATCGAGCACGATGCGGGTATCCGGGCTTTCCAGCTCGGTCTCGTCCTTCGAGCGCTCGTCGGCCTCGGTCCTGACGGTCGCAGTCGGGATGTCGCGCGGCGCCCGTTCCTGCAGCAGCAATTCGGCCGACTCGATCACCGGATCGCTGTGGAAGCGGTCGCGCAGGCGCCCTTCGAAGATCGCATCGGCAACTGCGGCAATCGACATGCCGGAGTGGTGGGCCATGTAGTTGAGCACGACGGCGTGGTCGGTGCCCTCGGGGACGCGTTGCGGCGTGAAATCCACCGCATCGTAAAAACCGTGCCGGCCCAGTGCGCCCAGCCGCCTCAGCCTGGCCAGGTTCTGCACGGATTCATGCGGCGTGAACTGCGCTGCCAGCACGGTCGCGTAAGGCGCGATCACCGTGTTTTGGCCAAGGCCGCGCTTCAGGCCGAGCCCGGGCACGCCGAAATTGGTGTACTGGTAGGTCAGTTCACGGTCGCGGGCGTTGTAGGCCGCTTCCGAAATCCCCCAGGGAACGTTCTTCGAACGGCCATACTGGATCTGGCGCTTGATGATGAGCTTGCTGGTCTGGTTGAGAATGCTGCCTTGCGGCTCCTTCATCACCAGCGGCGGCATCAGATATTCGAACATCGAGCCGGACCAGGACATCAGTGCGCCCTGGAAGCCGATCTCGACGATCGGCCGGCCGAGCCGGAACCAGTGCTCGGTCGGCAAATCGCCCTTGGCGATGGCGAACAGGCTGGTCAGCCGCGCCTCGGACGCCAAAAGGTCGTAGCAGCTTTCGTCGAGCTGATGCTCCTCGACCCGGTAACCGATCGACAGGAGCTTGCGCTCGGGCCGCATCAGGAACGAGAAATCCATCTCGAAGGCGAAGCGGCGCGTGCGCTCGCGCAAGGTCAGAAGCTTGGCCCGCAACGCCGCGACCGCGTTTTCGTCGCTGTGCGCGTCGTGCACATGCGCCTCGCAGGTGGCTTCGAGCCTGGCCGCCCAATCGGCGATGGTGTCGCTCTGGGTCGACGCGGCCTCGGTGTGGATGGCTGTCGCGAGCTTGCGTATCTCGCCGGCCAGGACGGCCAGGTTGATGGTACGGATCGACGCCATCTCCGGCTGCGCCTTGATCAATTCGACGGCCCGCCGCATGCCGTCGAGACGGTCGGCAAGCCGCTGGCGCAAGGGCCGCAATTGACGCCGGTCGTCGGGCAGTTCCTCAAGGCTTTCGTCGAGGATGGTGACGGTGTCGAGGATGCCTTCGAAGTCGCCCTGCACATGCACCGACGGCGCTTCGGCCCATTCGGCGCAGGCAGCGGCCACGGCCACCAGATGGCCGGCGAGATTGCCGCTGTCGACCGCCGAAATGTACAGCGGGTAGAGCGGCTTCAGGGTCGTCGTGTCATACCAGTTGAAGAGATGGCCGCGGTCGCGCGGCATGCTCTCGATGGTCGACATGGTCGCGTCGATGCGGTTGACGGCGTCGGAGAGGCTGATCCAGCCGAAATCGCGTGCCGAAATCACCGACAGCAGGTAGACGCCGATATTGGTCGGCGAGGTGCGGGGCGCCACAACGGGGGCCGGGCTTTCCTGGAAATTGTCCGGCGGCAGATGGTGATGCTCGGCCGTCACGAAGGTCTCGAAATAGTGCCATGTACGCCGCGCCACGGTGCGCAGCGCGTGAATGTCGGCGGCCGATATGCGCAGGCGGTCCTCGGTTTCGGCCGAACGGCTGATCCAGCAGGCGATGGCGGGCGAGCCGATCCAGAACAAGGCAAAGAAGAAGGCGACGAAAGCGCCGGTGGAATCGGCCAGCACCGGCACGGCGAGGCCGACGACGCCGATGATCACGGCGCCGTACATGATGCTGTAGTAGGAGCCGAGATCGTTGTCGCCGCCCTTGTGTGCCTGCGAGGCGGTGCGCCATTCGAGCAGGTTCTGGCGGCTGACGAACAGGCGGTAGAGCGTGCGGATGATCGCGTCGCCCATCATCCAGGCAAGGTGCGCCATCAGCACGATCTTCAGCGCCACCAGGGCAGTGCCGAAGGCAACGTCGCGCGCCAGTGCCGAGAAATGGCCGCGCGGCGTCTGGTCGCCGCTCTTCGGCAGGATGGCGTCGACGATGTCGAAAGTGGGCGCCATGAACAGCGTGAGGATCAGCAGCGCCTGCCATTGGGCGGCCTGCGTGAAGGGCAGCAGCGTCCAGCCGGCGATCGCGGCCATCACCCAGAAGATCGGCGTCACCGAGCGGCGCAGATTGTCCACCATCTTCCAGCGCGACAGCGCTGGCACGTTTGAGCGCGGGCCAAGAATGAAGCCCAGAAGCTGCCAGTCGCCGCGTGCCCAGCGATGGTGGCGCGACGCGTCGACCGAATAGCGGGTCGGATAGTCCTCGACCAGTTCGACGTCGGTGACCAAGGCCGAGCGCGCCAGGGCGCCTTCGAGCAGATCATGGCTGAGGATGGTGTTTTCCTCGATGCGGCCCTTCAACGCCGCCTCGAAGGCGTCGACATGGTAAAGACCCTTGCCGGTGAAGGAACCGTCGCCGAAGATGTCCTGGTAGAGGTCCGACACGGCAAAGACGTACGGATCGAGCCCGCGATTGGCGGAAAAGACACGCTGAAAGAACGATGCCTCGTCGCCACTGGTCAGCGACGCGGTGATACGCGGCTGCAGGATGGAATAACCTGCCGTAACCTCGCGCCGTGCGACATCGAAATGCGGACGGTTGAGCGGGTGGCAAAGCTTGCCGGCCAGCGCAGCGACGGCGTCGCGGGTGGTGCGGGTGTCGGCGTCCAGCGTCATCACGTGGACGACGCTCTCCGGCAATGGCACTTCCAGCGGCAGGAAGGTGGTGTCGCTGTCGCCGCGCAGCAGAAGGTTCAATTCGTGCAGCTTGCCGCGCTTGCGCTCCCAGCCCATCCAGACGCCTTGCGATGCGTTGTAGAGCCGGCGCCGATGCAGCAGATAAAAGCGCGGCGCCCCTTCCGAGTCCGAGGGATAGCGGGCGTTCAGCCTGGCGATTTCGGCGCGGGCGAATTCGAGGATTTCGACATCCGCCGTATCGATCTCGGTCTTGGAGTCCGGCCAGTCGGAAAGCAGCGCGAAATAGACTTCGCCCGCCGTGTTGGCGAGGTGATGCACCTCGATGTTGCGGATGTTCTCCTCGACATCGTCGCGCGAGCCGATCAGCGACGGCACCACCACCAGCGTGCGCGCCTCGGGCGGCACACCGTGCCTGAAATCATAGCCGATGAGACGCGTCGGCTTCAAAAACAGCGAGACGACGGTGTTGAAGAATGCGAGCGCGCCTTCGCTGGCCGGCACCGCGAACAGGGCCAGCATCAGGACGATCGACGGCACCGACAGGCCGAGATTGGCAAGCGCATTGCCGGAAACGACCAGAAGCAGGACCGTCAGCGCAAACACCGGCACGACAATGCCCAGCCATCCGGTCTTGCGGAAGGTCCGGTTGAGCGTCTTGCCGATGGTCGGCCGGTAGCCGATCGACCGCTCGAGCTCCTGCCGGCGCGGGCCGACCAGAAAGAAGCCGACGTCGGTGTGAGCGATCGGACCGGTTTCGGAGCCCGGTGCAGCGGCAGCATGGCCGGCGAGCTCGATCGCCCTTTCGGCAACGCGAAATTCGGAGAGATCGGAACGGCGCGCCAGCTCCTCGATCGCAGTCCGGTACTGGTCGCGGGAAAAGAAATCGAGCGCGGCGAAATCGGTGCGTTCGCGCAGCAAGGTGTCGATGCGGCTGACGTCCTCGAACCACACCGTCCAGTCGATGTCGTTGATCAGGCGCAGGCCGCGGATGATGTTGCCGGTGGTCACGTTGCCGCTGGACAGCGTGTGGTGCTCGCTGAGGATGATCTCCTCGGCGTCGGAGCCGGTCCGTTCCAGCTCGCCCTCCAGCCATTCCAGCGCCCTGCCGGCATTTTGCGAGCCGTCACGCAGCCGGTAGAGCAACTGGGTGGCGAAGGTGGTGTCCTGCGCATGGGCGCTGTAGTGGGAAAGTATCGCCTGCCGGTCGGCGCTGTCGTCCGTCGCCAGCACACGGTCGGCGACCTCGTTGGCGATCTGGCGCAGTTCCCGCGTGCGATTGACGCGGACCGCGATCCGGCGAAGGTTCTCGATCAGGACGAAGCGCAGCAGCGACGGCAGCGCCCATAATTCACCGATCTTCAGCGGCTCGACGGACTGGAAGCCTTCGACAATCGCCTTGAACATGGCCGACGAGACGGAACTGTCGGAATGCGCGACATAGGTCCACGCGACCGCCAGTGCGCGCGGCACGCTGGATCCATCCGACAGTTTCAGCGTCGGCAACTGGCGGTAGAAGCGGCGTGGCAAGTCGCGCTTGACCTGAAAAATGGTCTCCTCGACCAGGTAGTTGTTGTCGAGCAGCCACTGCGCCGCGGGCGTGATCGTTTCGCCCCTCGCCTGGGCAGCGTTGGTGGAACGGTAGACATCGAGAATTTTCCTGGCGCTGTCGCGGATGCGCGCCTGAAAATCGAAAGGCGTCAGACCGAACAAGTCCTTGGCGTCGCCATTGGCAAGGGCTGCGCCCAAAGCGCGCAGCCGATCTTCCGGCAGGAAATTGGAGCGTATCGGCACGTCGGTGACAGCCGGGAAGCTGGCGCTCGTCTTTTCGATCTGTGCGAGATTGGTCTGGATATTCATCTAAGGTTCCGTGTTGGGGACGCAGTGCGGCGTCACCGCCACGGCAATGTCCCTAAAACCGGTCCAAATGCAATTGGTTGCATCGCAACACTTGGCCGAAAGTTTGTTTCCGCACCACGACAAGATGCCGTCTTTCGACAACTTCCAGGCGAGCACTATGAGCATCGTTTCGGCTTCTGATCGGCGGAAGATTCAGGCTTTTTCGTGATGCAGCGACCAGCTTACGCGATATTTGGCCGGCGTCACGATCATGTTTGGAAACAGACGTTAATCGTTGCCGGCAATGCGCTCGATGCGGATCACGAACAGCATGGCCGGCCGGACCGGATCGAGGCGCAGTTCCGGCGCTTGCGCCCCGGGCAACAGCGCGTCGAGCGGCCCCAGTTGCATGGGCGCCGCGCCGGCCACGCTGAGTTCGCCGTCGACGCACAGGATGAGTGTTTCATCGGCTTCGGCCTGGATCTCCGTCGGAGCCGAAATCAGCAGGCGCTCGACAGTGTGGATCGCCCGGGCGCGGCGGGTCATGACGTTGAGGTCGGTGATCGGACCGGCGATCAGCGTGGCTTGCGTCGGCACGTCGGCCGGAAAGGCAAGCGGTGCGGAAGCCTTGGTGATTTCGACCGGTAGCCGGCCGGCGATGTCGAGGATCATGCCCTCGCCTTCCAGCAGGGCCAAGGTCCGGTCGACGCCGGCAAATCCGGAAAATGGGCCGCCGCTCTCGACCAGCGCCATCGAGACGCGCCAGTCGAAATCGTCGAGCCCGGCACCTGGCGGCGAGACGGCAATCTCCGTCGTCACGCCGCCGCCGTTCTTCCACGGCATCGACCGGTATTCGGCTGCCCGAAGGATGCGCAAGGCGCGGCTCAGCCCAAAATGCCGGGCAGGTTGAGCTGGTTCTCCCGGGCGCACTCGATCGCGATGTCATAGCCGGCATCGGCGTGGCGCATGACGCCGGTCGCCGGATCGTTCCACAGAACCCGCTCCAGGCGCTTGGCCGCCTCGGGCGTGCCGTCGGCGACGATGACCATGCCGGCATGCTGCGAAAAGCCCATGCCGACGCCGCCGCCATGGTGCAGCGACACCCAGGTGGCGCCGGACGCCGTGTTGAGCAAGGCATTGAGCAACGGCCAGTCGGAGACGGCATCGGAGCCGTCCTTCATCGCCTCCGTCTCGCGGTTCGGCGAGGCGACCGAGCCGGAATCGAGGTGATCGCGGCCGATGACCACCGGCGCCTTCAGTTCGCCCCTGGCGACCATCTCGTTGAAGGCGAGGCCGAGCCGGTGGCGATCGCCAAGCCCAACCCAGCAGATGCGCGCCGGCAGGCCCTGGAAGGCGATGCGCTCACGCGCCATGTCGAGCCAGTTGTGCAGATGGGTGTTGCCGGGGGTCAGCTCGCGCACCTTGGCGTCGGTCTTGTAGATATCCTCGGGATCGCCGGAAAGCGCTGCCCAGCGGAACGGGCCGATGCCGCGGCAAAACAGCGGACGGATGTAAGCCGGCACGAAACCCGGGAAGGCAAAAGCATTCTCGAACCCCTCCTCCTTCGCCACCTGGCGGATGTTGTTGCCGTAGTCGAGCGTCGGCACGCCGGCATTCCAGAACGCCACCATCGCCTCGACATGCTCGCGCATCGACGCGCGGGCAGCTTTTTCGACGGCCTTCGGGTCGGAGGTGCGTTTCTCGCGCCACTCGGCCAGCGACCAGCCCTTGGGCAGATAGCCATTGAGCGGGTCATGCGCCGAGGTCTGATC
Organism: Mesorhizobium sp. M0998; assembly: GCF_040318885.1. Classification (NCBI taxonomy): domain Bacteria; kingdom Pseudomonadati; phylum Pseudomonadota; class Alphaproteobacteria; order Hyphomicrobiales; family Phyllobacteriaceae; genus Mesorhizobium; species Mesorhizobium sp. M0998. Next base: position 7,231 of record NZ_JAMYND010000004.1, on the reverse strand, counting down.
GGTGACGATGTTAGGGCGCACGCCGCGCCGCACCAGTTCCGGCAGGATGTCGGCGGCGTTGCCGACCAGGCCAACCGATTTCGCCTCACCGGCTTTGGTCCAGCGCTCGATCTTTTCCAGAGCCTCGTCAAGGGTGTCGGCGCGCTCATCGACATAGCGGGTGCGCAACCGGAAATCGATGCGGTCGGGATCGCATTCGACGGCCAGGCAGCAGGCGCCGGCCATGACCGCGGCGAGCGGCTGGGCACCGCCCATGCCGCCGAGGCCGCCGGTCAGGATCCATTTGCCCCTGAGATTGCCGCCATAGTGCTGGCGGCCGGCTTCGACGAAGGTCTCGTAGGTGCCCTGCACGATGCCTTGCGTGCCGATGTAAATCCACGAGCCGGCCGTCATCTGGCCGTACATCATCAGGCCCTTTCTATCGAGCTCGTTGAATTTCTCCCATGTCGCCCAGTGCGGCACCAGGTTGGAATTGGCGATCAGCACACGCGGGGCGTCAGGATGAGTGCGGAACACGCCGACCGGCTTGCCCGATTGCACCAACAGCGTCTCGTCGTCGCCAAGCGTCTTCAGCGAGGCAACGATGCGGTCGAAATCGTTCCAGGTGCGCGCCGCCCGGCCGATGCCGCCATAGACCACCAACTCGTTGGGGTTTTCGGCGACGTCTGGGTCGAGATTGTTCATCAGCATGCGCAACGGCGCTTCCGTCAGCCAGGTGCGGGCGTTGAGCTCGCTGCCGCGCGGGCTGCGCACTTCACGGATGTTGTGGCGAGGATCGGTCATGATTGTTCCTTTCGAGTGAGGTGCACCGCGCGTCAGCGTTCGGCCCAGGCGATCGCGGTTTCCAGGATCTTCTTCAGCGTGACGCGGATCGGCGCCGCGAATTCGGCCTCGTAAGGCACCGGCCAGTTAGCCGGTTCGCCCTTGCCTTCGGGCTCGCGCATATAGCCGCGGTTGGAGAGTTCCATCTGCAGCGCGTGGACGCCGGCTTGCGGCTGGCCGAAATGGCGCGTGATCCAGCCGCCCTTGAAGCGGCCGTTGACGACGTAGCTCTCGCCGGTTTCGGCGAGGATCTGGCCAACCGTCGCCTGCAGCGTCGGATCGGCGCTCTTGCCGTCATTGGTGCCGAGATTGAAGACCGGCAATTTGCCTTCGAAAAGGCGCGGCAGCACCGAGCGGATCGAATGGCAGTCATAGACGACGACCTTCCCATGCAAAGCGTGCAGCCTGTCGATCTCAGCCTGCAGGGCGGCATGATAGGGTACGAAGAACTTCTCGCGGCGCTCGTCGATCTCAGACGGCCCCGGCTCTTCACCCTTGCGGTAGAGCTGATCGCCGTCAAAGGTCTCTGTCGGGCAGAGCCCGGTCGTCGTCTGGCCGGGATAGAGCGAAACGCCGGACGGATCGCGGTTGACGTCGATAACGGTGCGCGAAATCGCCGTATGCACGACCGTCGCGCCGAGGCTCTCGGCGAAGTCATAAAGCTTGTCGATCCACCAGTCGGCGTCACGGCGGCCGAGCCAGGGCGAGACCAGCCGGCTGTCGAGGCCGGCGAGATCGATGCCGGTATGCGGGATCGAAACCAGCAGGGGTGCTGTGCCTTGGGTGACGGTGAGCCAGGAGGGTGAGGTCATCGGAAGTCTCCGCGCGACAGAACGCGACCTTGCAATCGTCCGTGAACACCGGCCTCGCTTTTTGCCGGTCGCAACGCATTTTGTTCTTGCTTTGTGCCGGCAGCTATGCTACTAAATTCGGTATGGTGCTGATTCGGCCCGACGACCCGCCTTTGAGGCGGGTTTTTTGTTGCCGGGCTGAGGTTGGCGGGACAGCGCCCCACTCTGTCCTGCCGGACATCTCCCCCACGAGGGGGGAGATCGGTAGCTTCGCCGCTTCGCTCAATCCTGCAACGTTGGAGATTGGCGAAAGACTCGATGATGGCCAATCTCCCCCCTTGTGGGGGAGATGTCCGGCAGGACAGAGGGGGGCGCGACAGAACGCGGCCTGTGACGGTACACCGCCTCATGACGCAACGCCCGGCAGTTTCACCGCACCCGCGGCCTTCACCGCCGCGCCGCTGCGTATCATGGCGATGGCCTTCTCCATGTCGGGGTGGAAGTGCCGGTCGTTGTCGAGATGCGGCACCTCTGCCCTGACCAGCCGGCGCACCGCCTCCAGTGCCGCGCTCGAGGCCAGCGGTGCGTGGAAATCGCAGCCTTGCGCGGCGGCCAGCAATTCGATGCCGATGACGGCCGTCGCATTCTCGACCATGCCGATGAGGCGGCGCGCGCCATGCGCCGCCATCGAGACGTGGTCTTCCTGGTTGGCCGAGGTCGGGATCGAATCGACGCTGGCCGGATAGGCCTTTTGCTTGTTTTCAGAAACCAGTGCTGCCGCCGTGACCTGAGGGATCATGAAACCGGAATTCAGACCCGGCTTGGGCGTGAGAAAGGCCGGCATGCCCGACAGCGCCGGATCGACCAGCATGGCGATGCGCCGCTCCGACAGCGAGCCGATCTCGCAGACGGCGAGTGCGATCATGTCGGCGGCGAAGGCGACCGGCTCGGCATGGAAATTGCCGCCCGAAAGTGCGGAGTCGTCCTCGGCAAAGATCAGCGGATTGTCGGTGACGCCGTTGGCCTCGGTGCCGAGCGTCTCGGCGGCCTTGCGGAGCACGTCGAGCGCTGCGCCCATCACCTGCGGCTGGCAGCGCAGGCAATACGGATCCTGCACACGCTCGTCGCCGACGCGGTGCGATTCACGGATGGCGCTGCCGGCCATCAAATTGCGCAACGCCTCGGCCGTCTCGATCTGGCCGCGATGTTTCCTGAGCAGATGGATGCGTGGATCGAACGGAGCGTCGGAGCCCTTGGCGGCATCGGTCGACAGCGCGCCGGCGACCAGTGCCGACTGGTAGAGCACTTCCGCCTCGAACAAAGCGGCAAGCGCATAGGCGGTCGAAAACTGGGTGCCGTTGAGCAGCGCCAGGCCTTCCTTGGCACCCAGTGTCACCGGCTCCAGGCCGTGCGAAACGAAGGCGACCTTGGCGGGAAAGCGGCCATGCGGGGTAAAGCACTCGCCGACGCCGATCATCACGGCGGTCATGTGCGACAGCGGCGCAAGGTCGCCGGAAGCGCCGACCGAGCCTTGCGCCGGCACCACGGGGATAACGTCGTTGGCCAGCATCGCCTCGAGCAGTTCGATCGTCCGCGGCCGCACGCCGGAGGCGCCCTGTGCCAGGCTGGCCAGCTTCAGCGCCATCATCAGCCGGCAGATTGCGACGGGCATCGGCTCGCCGACGCCGGCGGCATGGGACAGCACGATGTTTCGCTGCAACGTTTCCAGGTCGGCGGCGGGGATGCGGACGCTGGCCAGCTTGCCGAAGCCGGTATTGATGCCATAGACCGGCTCGCCCTTGGCAACGATCCTGGCGACGGCCTCGGCGCTGGCCTTGATCTTCGGCCGGCAGGCATCGTCGAGCCTCAGTGCGGCGCCGCGATAGATGGCGCGCCAATCGGCCAGCGTGGCATTGCCCGGCCTTAGCTTGAGTTCGGTCATTGTCCCCTCCAGATGCGGGCATGCAGCGGGTTGAAGCCCATGCGGTAGACGAGTTCGGCCGGGCGCTCGACGTTCCAGATCGCCAGATCGGCCGATTTTCCGGCCTCCAGCGTGCCGGTCTGTCCAAGCAGCCCGAGCGCGCGGGCAGCCTCGCGGGTAACGCCGGCAAGGCATTCATCGACGGTCAGGCCAAACAATGTCGCGGCCATGTTCATGGTCAGCAGCAGCGAGGTCAGCGGCGACGTGCCGGGATTGTTGTCGGTGGCAACGGCCATCCTGACGCCATGCTGGCGAAACAAGGCGATCGGCGGCTTCTTGGTCTCGCGGATGAAGTAGTAGGCGCCGGGCAGGATGGTCGCCACGGTTCCGGCCTTCGCCATCGCCGCCGCACCGGCCTCGTCGGTGTATTCGAGGTGGTCGGCCGATAGCGCACCATAGCGCGCCGCAAGTTCGGCGCCGTGCAGATTGGACAGCTGGTCCGCATGAAGCTTGACCGGCAGGCCCGCCGCCTTCGCGGCATCGAACACGCGGGCGATCTGCTCCGGCCAAAAGGCAATGCCTTCGCAAAAACCGTCGACGGCATCGGCCAGGCCCTCGGCGGCGACGGCCGGCAAAATCTGCTTTGCAACAAGATCGATAAAGGCGTCCTTGTCGCCTTTTGCTTCGGGCGGCAGTGCATGAGCGCCGAGGAAAGTGGTCCTGACCGTCACCGGCCGCTCACCGCCCAGCCGTCGTGCGGCGCGCAGCGACTTCTTCTCGTTTTCGAGGTCGAGACCGTAGCCGGATTTGATCTCGACGGTGGTGACGCCTTCCGCGATCAGCGCATCGAGGCGCGGCAGCGACTGGGCGACCAGCTCGTCCTCGCCGGCGGCGCGCAGTGCCTTAACCGAGGAAACGATGCCGCCGCCGGCCTTGGCAACCTCCTCATAGCTGGCGCCGGCCAGCCGCATCTCGAATTCATTGGCCCGGTTGCCGGCATGGACCAGATGGGTATGGCAGTCGATCAGGCCGGGCGTGATCCAGCGGCTTTCGCAGTCGGTCGCCTCGGCGCCTTTGCTAAGTGCTGCCGGCATGTCGGCTTCCGGCCCGGCATAGACGATCCGGCCATTGCGCACGGCGATTGCACCGTGCTCGACAACGCCTGACCCGGGGCTGCTTTCGGCCATGGTCGCGAGGCGCGCATTGCGCCAGAGGCGAAGCTCTCCTGCCCGGCTTTTGCTCTCTGCAGCCATCATCTTTTCCGTTTCAATAGGTGACGATTATGTATATACATATGAAAAGGCACTGCAAGCGCTATCATCGCACGGCAGACCGGGATTTGGAGAAAAACGTGACGGCAATCTTTGCGGAACAGGCGCTTCTGCCCGACGGCTGGTACGGCAATGTGCGGATCGTCATCTCGGACGGCAGGATCGCCACGGTCGAGGCGAATACCTCGCTCCTGCCTGGCGACGAGCGCCGTGCCATCCTTTTGTCCGGGATGCCGAACCTGCATAGCCATGCCTTCCAGCGCGGCATGGCCGGCCTTGCTGAATTGCGCGGCCCTTCCGCCGATAGTTTCTGGAGCTGGCGCGAAGTGATGTACCGTTTCGCGCTGTCGATGACGCCGGACCAGGTCGAGGCGGTTGCGGCCCAGCTCTATGTCGAGATGCTGGAGGCCGGGTTCTCGCGCGTCGGCGAGTTTCACTATCTCCACCACGACCGTGACGGCCGGCCCTATGCTGACATCGCCGAGATGGCGCAGCGCATCGTTGCCGCAGCGTCCGAGACAGGCATCGGGCTGACTTTGCTGCCCGTCTTCTACGCGCATTCCTCTTTCGGCGGCGCTGCACCAAATGAAGGCCAGCGCCGGTTCATCAACAATGTGAAGCAGTTCTCGCGGCTTGTTGAGAAATGCCGCGAATCCATTCTCGCGCTGAATCAAGGCGTCGTCGGCGTTGCCCCGCACAGCCTGCGTGCCGTGACACCGGAGGAACTGGAAAACATCACGGTGATGGTGCCGGAGGGGCCGATCCACATCCACATCGCCGAGCAGATGAGGGAGGTCGAGGACTGCCTTGCCTGGTCCGGCGCGCGGCCGGTCGAATGGCTGCTTGCCAACGCCAAGGTCGACCAGCGCTGGTGCCTCATCCACGCCACCCACATGACCGAGACCGAGACGACCGATTTGGCGAAAAGCGGCGCCGTTGCCGGCCTCTGTCCGATCACCGAGGCCAATCTCGGCGACGGCACCTTTGCCGCGTCCTTGTTCATGCAGCATGGCGGCCGCTTCGGCATCGGCTCGGATTCAAACGTACTGATCGGCCTGCCGGACGAGTTGCGGCAGCTCGAATATTCGCAGCGCCTCGCCCACCGCGCCCGCAACGTGCTGGCGGTGGCCGGCGGCTCGACCGGCCGTGCTTTGTTCGATGCCGCGCTCGATGGTGGCAGTGCCGCGCTGGGCGCCGGCCTCTCGCAGATCGCAGCAGGTGCCTCGGCCGATTTCGTCTCGCTCGACGGCAAGCATCCATCGCTGGCCGGCAAGACGGGCGATGCAATCCTTGATGCCTGGATTTTTGCCAACGGCACCAAGGTCGATTGCGTCTGGGTGCATGGCAAGAAACTGGTCAGCGGCGGCATGCATGCCAGGCGCGATGCCATCGCCGAGCGCTTCCGCAAGGTGATGACGGCGCTTTCGGCATGAGCATAATCGGGACAATAAGCGCGGATTCCGGAAGCGCGGACGGCGGCGAGGTTCTTTCGCTGCACCAGCGCATCCTGTCGGACATCAGCGAACGGATCCTGTCGGGTGCCTGGGCGCCCGGCCACCGCATCCCGTTCGAGCATGAACTGACGGCCGAATACAGATGTTCGCGCATGACAGTGAACAAGGCACTGTCGCAACTGGCCAAGGCCGGGCTGATCGAGCGCCGGCGTCGCTCCGGCAGTTTTGTCCGCCGGCCGCAGTCGCAGGCAGCCGTTCTCGAAATCCACGACATCCGGGTCGAGGTCGAGGCACTTGGCCTGCCCTACCGCTATGAGCGCATAGCGCGAAACAGAAGGCGCAGCAGCGCCGACGACCGCGCCCTGCTGGAACTCGACGTCGCCGGGCCGGTGCTGGTGCTGGAATGCCGGCATTTCGCCGGCAAGCGGCCGTTCGCCCACGAGCAGCGGCTGATCAACCTGGCTGCCGTGCCGGAGGCCGCCGAAGAGGCGTTTTTCGACACCGCGCCCGGTCCGTGGCTGATCGGGCGCGTGCCGTGGAGCGCGGCCGAGCATCGCATCCGCGCCGTTGCCGCCGAAAAGCACATCGCGGCGGCACTCGACATCGCGACCGGTGCGCCGTGCTTGGTGATCGAGCGGCGGACATGGAGCGCCGAGCACCCCGTCACCCATGTCCGCTTCACCTATGCGGCAGAGAACCACACGCTGGTGGCGCGGTTCACGCCGTCGCAGGGATAGTGACACGCCCCTTGAGGGGAGGGTCGCGGAGCAAATTGCCGCATGGCGGCATTTTGTGACGCGGGGTGGGGTCGGTGCGACCTCGCCGACCCGACCCCGTCTCGCAGTCTCCGCTTCGCTTCGACTACTCGCCGACCCTCCCCTCGAGAGCAGGGCTATCGCAGATGGAAAGCCGAGGCTTTCGCTCTACGACGTACCCCCACCCCTAGCCCCTCCCCACAAGGGGGAGGGAGAC